>JAKFWE010000006.1 GCA_021732895.1 Allobosea sp.
GCGTCGCCCGCGTCGAGCCGTCGTCTCCGATCTCGGCCTCACCTCGTTCGCCGGCCCCGACGGCGTGCATGTGCTGGTGCGCTCGCTCGCCGACGCCTCCCCGGTCGCCGGCGTCGAATTGCGGCTTGTGGCCCGCAACAACGAAGTCCTCGCGACGCTGCGCACGGACTCCAGCGGGCACGCGCGCTTCGACGCCGGCCTCGCCAGGGGCCAGGGCGGCGATGCGCCGGGCCTCGTCACCGCGCTGCTCGGCGAGGATTACGGCTTCCTCGACCTGAAGCAGACCGCTTTCGACCTGTCGGATCGCGGCGTCAGGGGCCGCATCGCGCCGGCCGGTCTCGACGCCTATCTCTACACCGAGCGCGGCGTCTACCGCTCCGGCGAGACGGTCTTTCTCAGCGCGCTGCTGCGCGACGCGGCCGGGGCCGCCGTGACCGGGCTGCCGCTCACCATGATCGTCAAGCGTCCCGACGGCGTCGAGTATCGCCGCGCCCTCGCCGAGGATCAGGGCGCCGGCGGACGCGCCCACTCGATCCCGCTGATCTCCGGCGTTCAGACCGGGACCTGGCGCGTCCAGGCCCATGCCGATCCGAAGGGGCCGGCGGTCGGGGAAGTCACGTTCCTTGTCGAGGACTACGTGCCCGAGCGGCTGGAGCTCAAGCTCGCTCCGAAAAAGCAGGTGCTCGAAGCCGGCGAGCCGGCTGCCATCGACCTGACCGCCCGCTATCTCTACGGCGCGCCCGGCTCTGAGCTCGACGTCACGGGCACGGTGGCGATCCGCGCCGCCGCGCAATCGGCGATCCCGGGCTTCGCCGGCTACGCGGTCGGCCTGACCGACGAGGAGTTCTCCCCGGTCCAGAACGATCTCGAGGAGAGCGCCACGACCGACGCCGAGGGCAGGGCCGAGATCGCCGCGCCGATTCCGCAGCCGGAGACCAACCGCCCGCTCGAGGCCGAGATCACCTTGCGCGTCGGCGAGCCCGGCGGGCGGGCGATCGCGCGCTCGGTGACGCTGCCGATCGTGCCCAAGGGCGCCGCCATCGGCGTGAGGAAGCTGTTCAGCGACGGCGACCTCGGCAACGGCCAGACCGCCGGCTTCGAGGTGATCATGGCCACTGGCGACGGGCGGCGGCTCGCCCGGCAGGGCGTCAAGTGGACGCTGTCCAGGGTGACGCGCAACTATCAGTGGTTCTTCCGCGACGGGCGCTGGAATTTCGAGGGCGTCAAGTCTACGAGGCGCGTCGCGGATGGCGAGATCGCGCTCAGCGAGACGCAGGGCGCGACGATTTCCGCGGCCGTGACCTGGGGCGCCTACCGGCTCGACGTCGCGGCGCCAGGCGCGGACGCGACCGAGACATCGGTTTCCTTCAGCGTCGGCTACGAGAGCGACAAGACCGCCGATACGCCCGACGTGCTCGACGTCGCGCTCGACAAGGCCTCCTACGCCGATGGCGAGAGCCTTCAGGTTCGGCTCAACCCGCGCTTCGCCGGCAAGGCGACGCTCGCGGTGGTCAGCGACAAGGTCAACGAGATCGTCACCCTCGATGTCGCGCCCGGCGGCTCGACCGCGTCGATTCCGGTCAAGGCGAGCTGGGGCGCCAGCGCCTATCTCGTGGCGTTGGCGCACCGGCCGATGGACACGGCGGCCCAGCGCCTGCCCGGCCGCGCCATCGGCCTGTCCTGGTTCCAGATCGGCAGGCAGGCGCGCACGCTGTCGGTCGATCTCGGCGCGCCGCCGCTGGTGCGCCCGCTCTCGACCCTGTCGCTGCCGCTCAAGGTCACGGGCGCGAGCCCCGGCGAGGACGCCTTCGTCACGGTCGCGGCCGTCGATGTCGGCATCCTCAACCTGACGCGCTTCGAGAGCCCCGATGCGAGCGCCTTCTTCTTCGGGCAGCGCCAGCTCGGCCACCAGCTGCGCGACCTCTACGGCTATCTGATCGACGGCATGCAGGGCGCGCGCGGCGCGATTCGCAGCGGCGGCGACATCGCGCCGGAAACGCAGGGAGCAAAGCCGACGCAGGAGCCGCTGGCGCGCTATTCCGGCGTGGTCAGGCTCGGGCCGGACGGAACCGCGAACATCGACTTCGCGATGCCCGCCTTCAACGGCGCGGTGCGCGTCATGGCGGTCGCCTGGTCGGCCGGGCGCACCGGCCAGGCCACCGCCGAGGTCGTCATCCGCGACCCGATCGTGGCTCAGGCGACGCTGCCGCGCTTCCTGGCGATCGGCGACCGCTCGCGCTTCCATCTCCAGATCGACAATGTCGAGGGGCCGGCCGGCGCCTATGTAGTCGATCTCGACGTGCGCGGGCCGGTTCTGGTGGCGGCGGACGCGACGCGGCGCACGCTCCAGCTCGCGGCCGGGGCGAAAAGCCAGATGACGATCCCGGTCACCGCCGCAGGCCTCGGCCGCGCCGAGTTCGACGTTCGCGTCACCGGGCCGGGAGGCGTCTCCACGGTGCAGAACCTCGCCGTGCGCGTGCAGCCTTCGGCCAGCACGCTGGCGCGCCGCGTCGTGCGGCCGATCCCGGGCAATGGCGGGGCGCTGACGGTTTCGGCCGACCTCACCGCCGATCTGGTGCCGGGCTCGGGCCAGGTCTCGGTCTCGGTCTCGCCGCTGGCCGCGCTCGACGTTCCCGCCATCCTCAAGGCGCTCGACCGCTACCCCTATGGCTGCACCGAGCAGACAGTCAGCCGCGCCCTGCCGTTGCTGCATGTCAACCGGCTGGCGACGCAGGAGAATCTGGCGCTCGACGCGGACGCCGACACGCGCGTCGCCGCCGCCATCGAGCGCGTCATGTCGCGCCAGGCCGGCAACGGCTCCTTCGGTCTCTGGCTGATCGGCGGCGAGGACCTCTGGCTCGACGCCTTCGTCGCCGACTTCCTGACCCGCGCCCGCGAGCGCCAGTTCGCCGTGCCCCAGATCGGCTTCAACCTGGCGCTCGACCGGCTGCGCAACCAGGTCGTCAACACCAGCGAGATCAACAAGGAGGACTCCGCCGGCATCGCCTACGCGCTCTATGTGCTCGCCCGCAACGGCCGGCCGGTGATGGGCGACCTGCGCTATCTCGCCGACAACAAGCTCGGCGACTTCGCCTCGCCGCTGGCGCGCGGGCAGATCGGCGCGGCCCTCTCGGCGCTCGGCGACCGCGGGCGCGGTCGCGCCGCCTTCGCCAGCGCGCTGGAGGCGCTGCAGGCGGCCCGCGACGACGGGCTGTCGCGCCCCGATTACGGCTCGCGCCTGCGCGACGGCGCGGCCGTGCTGGCCCTGATCGCCGAGGCGGGCGGCGAGCGCGCCGACATCGCCCGCGCCGCGACGATCGTCGAAAGCGCCCGCAACGCGGCCCGATTCACCTCGACGCAGGAGAACATGTGGATGGTGCTGGCGGCGCAGGCCATGGCCAGGGAGGCCGAGGGCATGGCGCTGACCGTCGACGGCGTCGAACGCAAGGGGGCCTTCTATCGCACGCTCTCGGCCGAGGCGCTGGAGGCGAGGCCCCTGACCATCGCCAATCCCGGCGCGGCTTCGGCGCAGGCGGTGATCAGCGTCTCCGGCATTCCCACCGCGCCGGAGCCGGCGCTGAACCAGGGCTTCGCGCTGGAACGGGTGATCCACACCATGAGCGGCGAGCGCGCCGACCCGAACAAGTTGCGCCAGAACGAGCGCTATGTCGTGGCGCTGACCGTGACCGAACCCAGCCTGCGCTATGGCCGCGTACTGCTGGTCGATCCGCTGCCGGCCGGGCTCGAGATCGAGAACGGCAACCTGACCGACGGCGCCTCGATCGCCGGGCTGGACTGGCTCAAGCAGGAGGTGACGCCGGTCCATACCGAGTCGCGCGACGATCGCTTCGTCGCCGCATTCGACCGCGATGGCGTGACCGGGCAGACGCTCTCCTTCACCATCGGCTATATCGTGCGCGCCGTGTCGCCGGGCCGCTATGTCGCGCCGGCGGCCGTGATCGAGGACATGTATCGTCCCGACAGGTTCGGGAGGACCGCGTTCGGAACGGTCGATGTCGCGTCGGCAAGGTGATGGCTGACGCAAGGCCCGCCGGATCGCGCGCCTCGCCTCCCCCGCCCGGCGTGGCGAGGGGCGCCTCCGGCCGCTTCCGCGCGCTCGGGCTCGCGGCCGCCTGCGGCGTGCTCGCGCTCACCGGCGCGGGCGCCGCCCTTCTCCACTACGCCGCGACGCTGCCCCCGCTCGATCTGGCCACCGCCTCCGACCGCTCGACCGTCGTGCTCGACCGCGAGGGCGTGCTGCTGCGCCCCTTCGTCACCGGCGATGGCCGCTGGAAGCTGCCGGTCGGCGTCGACGACGTCGATCCGCGCTATCTCGCCATGCTCAAGGCCTATGAGGACCGCCGCTTCGACGACCATCCCGGGATCGACCCGCTCGGCATGGCCCGCGCGGCGGGCCAGATGCTGCTGAATGGCCGCATCGTCTCGGGAGGCTCGACACTGACCATGCAGGTCGCCCGCCTGCTCGAGCCCCGCGAGGAGCGCTCGCTCGCCGCCAAGCTGCGCCAGGCGGTGCGCGCCGTCGAGCTGGAGCGCCGGCTCGACAAGCGCCAGATCCTCGCGCTCTATCTCAGCCTCGCCCCGTTCGGCGGCAATCTCGAAGGCGTGCGGGCGGCCAGCCTCGCCTGGTTCGGCAAGGAGCCGAAGCGGCTTTCGACGGCGGAGGCGGCCCTGCTCGTGGCGCTGCCGCAGGCGCCGGAACAGCGCCGGCCCGACCGGTTCGGCGAGGCGGCGCGCCAGGCCCGCCAGCGCGTGCTGGCCCGGGTCGAGGCCGCAGGCCTCGCGACGCGAGGCGAAGTCGCCGCCGCCCGCGCCGAGCCGATCCCGGTCGCGCGCAAGCCGTTCCCGAGGCTCGCGCCGCATGTCGCCGAGCAGGCCATCGCCGAGGCTCCCGGCGAACGCCGCCACCGCCTCGCCATCGATGCGCGCCTGCAGGCTTCGCTCGAGCAGCTCGCCCGCGAGCGCAGCGTCGGACTGGCGCCCGAGGTCTCGATCGCGATCCTCGCCGTCGACAACGCCAGCGGCGAGATCCGCGCTTCGGTCGGCGGCGTCGATTACTTCGCGTCCGCGCGCGCCGGATCGCTCGACCTGACGCGGGCGCTGCGCTCTCCGGGCTCGGCGCTGAAGCCGTTCATCTACGCGCTCGCCTTCGACAACGGCATCGCCCACCCCGAGACGCTGCTGGAGGACCGGCCGGCGCGCTATGGCGTCTACGTGCCGGAGAATTTCGATCTCGGCTATCAGGGCGTGATCAGCGCCCGCAAGGCGCTGCAGCTCTCGCTGAACGTGCCGACGATCGAGCTGCTCTCCCAGCTCGGGCCGCAGCGCTTCCTGTCGCGGCTGCGCGGCGCCGGGGCGAGCCTCGTCCTGCCGAAGGAGGCCGGCGCGCCCGGTCTCGCCATCGGACTGGGCGGGCTCGGCATCACGCTGACCGATCTGACGCGGCTCTATGTCGGGCTCGCGCGCGGCGGCGAGATGACGGAGCTGCGGATCAGGGCCGAACCCGCCGGGCCGGACGCGGGCTCCGGCGCGGCGTCGCCGCCCGGCCGCCTGGTCGATCCCGTCGCCGCCTGGTACGTCAGCGACGCCCTGCTCGGCGCGCCGCCGCCGCTCAACGCCACGCCGGGCCGCATCGCCTTCAAGACCGGCACGTCCTATGGCTACCGCGACGCCTTCGCCGTCGGCTACGACCGCTCCCACACCATCGGAATCTGGGTGGGGCGGGCCGACAACGGCGCGGTGCCGGGCCTCGTGGCGCGCACCGTCGCAGCCCCGATCCTGTTCGACGCCTTCGCCCGCCTCGGGCGCGATCCCCGCCCCTTCCCGCAGCCGCGCGACGCGATCGTCGCATCGGCCGGGCGCCTGCCGCCGCCCTTGCGGCATTTGCGCCAGGACGCGCCCAAGACGGTGACGGCGCTGAACACGGCGGCCCTGCGCCTCGCCTTCCCGCCGGAGGGCGCGCGCATCGACCTCGCCGCGTCGCGCCTCGACGGCCGCGCCGAGATCAATCTCAAGGTCGCCGGCGGCGCCCCGCCCTACACCTGGCTGATCGACGGCGCGCCGGTGATCGAGGCGACCCGGCGTCGCGAAGCCGCCTGGCAGCCTCCGGGCAAGGGCTTCGTGCGGATCTCGGTCATCGACGCGGCAGGCGCGAGCGAGAGCGTCTCGGTGCGGCTGCAGTGAGCCGGTGGCCTGTGTCTGGCCGGCGAAGTCGGCGGCGCCCGGACCGCGGTCACCCGGACGTGCGGGCGACGCGCTCCGGGCAGGCCGTTTCTCACTCCGCCGGCTGCGGATGCGCCGCCGGTTGCGCGCGCGTCTCCGCCCGCGTCTTGCGCGCCAGGTAGGTATAGGCGACCGGCACCACGTAGAGCGTCAGCAACGTGCCGAAGGTCATGCCGCCGACGATGACCCAGCCGATCTGCGAGCGGCTCTCCGCTCCCGCGCCGGTGGCGTAGGCCAGCGGCACCGCGCCGAGCACCATCGCCCCCGTCGTCATCAGGATCGGCCGCAGCCGCAGTTCGGCCGCCTCGACGAGCGCCTCGACGAGTTCCTTGCCCTCCTCGCGGAGCTGGTTCGTGAACTCCAGGATCAGGATGCCGTGCTTGGTGATGAGGCCGACCAGCGTGATCAGCCCGATCTGGCTGTAGACGTTGATCGTG
>JAKFWE010000380.1 GCA_021732895.1 Allobosea sp.
GGGAGAGGTCGTCGCGCGCTCGTCCTCGGCTGCGGCGCCTCCAGATGATCGCCTCGCTCTTCCATCTCGCCCGCAACGCCCGCGTCGGCTTCGTGCTCGCCCGCGAGGGCGCTCTGGCGCTGGTCGAGCCCTCCGTCCTGCCGCCTTTGGCGCGGGCCGCGGTCCGGCTCGGGCGGCTGATCGAGCGCAAGGAGGCCGGCTCCTCGGCGGCGCGGCTTGCGACGGCGCTGACCCGGCTAGGCCCATCCTACGTCAAGTTCGGCCAGTTCCTGGCGACGCGGCCCGATGTGGTCGGCCTGAAGATCGCCGCCGACCTTTCGGCCCTGCAGGACCGGATGGCCCCGTTCCCGATGGAGCAGGCCAGGGCGGCGATCGAATCCGCCCATGGCCGCCCGGTCGAGGCGATCTTCAGGGAATTCGGGCCGCCGGTCGCCGCCGCCTCGATCGCCCAGGTGCATCGCGCCCGGCTGCATGACGGCTCTGAGGTTGCGGTCAAGGTGCTCCGGCCCGGCATCCGCGACCGCTTCCACCGCGACCTCGCCGCCATGCGTTTCGGCGCGGAAATGGCCGAGGCCCGCTCGGCCGAGGCGCGTCGTCTGCGCTTTTCCGGCGTCGTCGAGACGCTGGCGCGCTCGGTGACGATGGAGATGGATCTCCGGCTGGAGGCCGCCGCTCTTTCGGAATTCGCCGAGAACACGAAGGACGACGCGGATTTCCGCGTGCCGGAGCCGGACTGGCAACTGACCGCCCGCGAGATGCTGGTCGATGAATGGATCGACGGCGTGCGCCTTTCCGATCTCGACGCCCTGAGCGCCGCCGGCCACGATCTGCCGGCTCTGGGCAGGGCGCTGATCCAGTCCTTCCTCAGGCACGCCATCCGCGACGGCTTCTTCCACGCCGACATGCATCCGGGGAACCTGTTCGTCGATGCGCAGGGGCGCCTCGTCGCCGTCGATGGCGGCATCATGGGCCGTCTCGGCCTCAAGGAACGGCGCTTCCTCGCCGAAATCCTGCTCGGTTTCATCACCCGCGACTACACCCGCGTGGCGGAAGTCCATTTCGAGGCCGGCTATGTCCCGGCCCATCACGCGGTCGCCGATTTCGCGCAGGCGATCCGCGCCGTCGGCGAGCCGATCCACGACAGGAGCGCCGACCAGATCTCGATGGCGAAGGTGCTGACGCTGCTCTTCGAGATCACCGGCCTGTTCGACATGGCGACGCGCACCGAACTCGTGATGCTGCAGAAGACCATGGTGGTGGTCGAGGGGGTGGCGCGCACGCTCGACCCGCATCTCGACATGTGGACGACGGCCGAGCCGGTGGTGCGCGACTGGATCGCCCGCAATCTCGGCCCGCTCGGCCGGATCGAGGATGCCGGGCGCGGCGCCCGCACGCTCGCCTTCAGCCTCGCCGCCCTGCCCGAGACGGTGGGCCGGGCCGAGCGCGTGCTCGGCCAGCTGGAGGAAAGCTCGCGCGGCGGCTTCGCGCTCGACGAGCGCTCGATCGCGGCGATCGGCCGGGCCGAGGCGCAGCGCAATCGCTGGGGCAACTGGGCGCTCTGGGCGATCGCGGCGCTGCTCGCCTGGGCCGTGCTGGGCTGAGCGCCTCAAGGCGTCCGCGAAGGCGGGGCGGCTCCTGACATCTGGCGACCTGGCCGCCGTAGAGCCTGCGCGTGGGGCGGCGCCGTCACGGCTTCGCCGTGCTTGCGCGCCACCTTCGCGTCGAAACAGGGAGAACCGCCATGTCCGACGAACTCGTGCTCTACACCAACCCGATGTCGCGCGGCCGGATCGCGCGCTGGATGCTGGAGGAGATCGGCCAGCCCTACCGCGCCGAGATCCTCGGCTACGGCCCGGCGATGAAGGGCGCCGGCTACACGAGGCTCAACCCGATGGGCAAGGTGCCGACGCTGACCCATGGCGAGACGGTCGTCACCGAATGCGCCGCGATCTGCGCCTATCTCGCCGACGCCTTTCCCGATGCCGGCCTGGCTCCGCGGCCGGGCAGCCGCGAACGCGGGCCCTATTACCGCTGGATGTTCTTCGCGGCCGGCCCGACCGAGGCCGCCGTCACCAACCGCTCGCTCGGCGTCGAGATTCCACCTGAAAAGGCCGGCTTCGTCGGCTATGGCGGCTTCGGCGCGGTCATGGATGCGCTCGAGGGCGCGGTGACGCAGGGCGACTACATCCTCGGCGACCGGTTCAGCGCCGTCGACGTCTATCTCGGCGCGCAGATCGGCTGGGGCCTGCAATTCGGCTCGATCGAGAAGCGCCCGGCCTTCGAGCGCTATTACGCCCGGATCGCCGCGCGCCCGGCGGCGATCCGGGCCGACGCCATCGACGACGCGCTGATCGCGGAGACCAAGACGCCGTAGGCCATGGCGCCGCGGCTCATGGCGGCTTCAGCTCGCCAGCGCGCCCTTCAGCCGGTAGAGCGCCTCCAGCGCCTCCCGCGGCGTCATCTCGTCGAGATCGAGCGCGGCGAGGCTTTCGCGCAGCGGATCGGGCGCGTCGGCGGCCGGGGGCGCGACGGCTTGCCGCCGCGCCGGCGCGGCGAAGAGCGGCAGGTCGTCGACCAGCGCCGCGACCGGTTTCTCGCGCTCGCTCTTCTCCAGTTCGCGCAGGATCGCGCGCGCCCGCTCGACGACGGCCGGCGGCAGGCCGGCGAGCTTGGCGACCTGGATGCCGTAGGAGCGGTCCGCCGCGCCGGGCGCGACCTCGTGCAGGAAGACGACCTCGCCCTTCCATTCGGCGACCCGCATGGTGGCGTTGGCGACGCGCGCCAGCCTGTCGCCGAGCGCGGTCAGTTCGTGATAATGCGTGGCGAACAGCGCCCGGCAGCGGTTGGCCTCGTGCAGGTGCTCGATCGCCGCCCAGGCGATGGAGAGCCCGTCGAAGGTGGCCGTCCCCCGGCCGATCTCGTCGAGAATGACCAGCGCGCGCGGCCCGGCCTGGTTCAGGATCGCGGCGGTCTCGACCATTTCCACCATGAAGGTCGATCGGCCCCGCGCCAGATCGTCGGCCGCGCCGACGCGCGAGAACAGCCGGTCGACGATGCCGAGGCGCGCGCTCCGGGCCGGCACATAGGCCCCCATTTGCGCCAGCACCGCGATCAGCGCGTTCTGGCGCAGGAAGGTCGACTTTCCGGCCATGTTGGGGCCGGTGATCAGGCAGATGCGCCCGCCCGACCCGGTCGCGCCGCCGGGCGGCGACAGGTCGGCGTCGTTCGCCACGAAAGGCTTGCCGTCGCGCTTCAGCGCGGCCTCGACCACCGGATGCCTGCCGCCGGCGATCGCGAAGGCGTCGCTCCCGTCGATGGCCGGGCGGATCCAGCGCTCGGCGGCGGCGAGTTCGGCGAGGGCGGCCGCGACGTCGATGGCGGCCAGCGCCTCCGCCGCCTGCTTGATCGCTCCGGACTGCGCCAGCACGGTCTCGCCGAGGGCCGCGAAGACCGACAGCTCCAGCTTCAGCGCCCGGTCGGCGGCCGAGGCGATCCGCGCCTCGAGCTCGCCGAGTTCGAGCGAGGAGAAGCGCATCGCGTCCGACATGGTCTGGCGATGCACGAAGACGGCGCGCCACGGCTCCTTCAGGAACTCCTCGCCGACAGCCTGGGGAACCTCGACGAAATAGCCGAGCATGGAGTTATGCTTGATCCGCAGCGTCCGGCAGCCGGTCTCGCTCGCGTAGCGGGCCTGCAGCCGCGCGATCACCTGCCGCGAATCGACCTGCAGCAGGCGCAGCTCGTCGAGGCCGGCGTCGAAACCCTCGCGCACGAAGCGGCCGTCGCGGCGGTTCAACGGCAACTCGTCGGCGAGCGCGGCGGCAAGTCGCTCCGGCAGCGACGGGTCTGGCTGCGCCAGCGCGGCGCACGCCCCCGTCAGGTCCGCCGGCAGGGCGGAGGCGCCGGCGAGCAACTGCGCGATGGCGCGTGCGGCGGCCAGCCCCGCGCCCAGCGCGGCGAGATCGCGCGGGCCGCCCCTGTCGAGCGCCAGCCGCCCCAGCGCCCGCGCGATGTCGGGGGCGCGCGCCAGGCTGGCGCGCAGGTCCTCGCGCAGGGTCGCGTCGGCGATCAGCGCGGCGATCGCGTCATGCCGGGCCGCGATGGCGGCGGGGTCGGTCAGCGGGCCGGCCAGCCGCTCCGCCAGAAGCCGCGCGCCGCCGGGCGTTACCGTGCGGTCGATGCAGGCCAGCAGGCTGCCCGCCCGCTCGCCCGACAATGTCCTGGTCAGTTCGAGATTGGCCCTCGACGCCGCGTCGATCAGCATCGCCGCGCCGCCTGCGTCGCGCACCGGCGGCGACAGCGACGGGCGGGCGCCGAACTGGGTGCGCGCGACATAGGCCAGAGCGGCCCCGCAGGCGGCGATCTCGGCGCGCGAGAAGCTGCCGAAGGCGTCCAGCGTCGCGACGCCGAAATAATCCTTCAGCCGCCGCTCGGCCGAGGCGGCGTCCAGCCCCTCGCGCGCCAGCGGCGTCACGGGGATGGCGAGCTCGCTCCAGAACCGTTTGAGCGCCGGATCGTCGTGGATGGCTTCGGGGCAGACGATCTCGCGCGGCTCCAGCCTGGCGAACTCCGCCGCGAGGCGGTCGGCAGGCGTCTCGGTCACGCTGAAGCGGCCAGTCGAGATGTCGAGCGCGGCCACGCCGTAGAGCGCGCCGCCATCGCTGGTCTTGCGCCGCGCCACGGCGACCAGCAGGCTGGCGCGTCCGGGCTCCAGCAGCCGCTCCTCGGTGAGGGTGCCGGGCGTGACGAGGCGCACGACGTCGCGCCTGACCACGGATTTCGGGCCGCGTTTTCTCGCCTCCGCCGGATCCTCGATCTGCTCGCAGACGGCGACGCGGTGGCCGGCCGCGATCAGCCTCTGCAGATAATCGTCGGCGCGCTCCACCGGCACGCCGCACATCGGGATGTCGTCGCCCTGGTGCTTGCCGCGCTTCGTCAGGACGATGCCGAGCGTGCGCGAGGCGATTTCGGCGTCCTGGAAGAACAATTCGTAGAAATCGCCCATCCGGTAGAACAGCAGGCTGTCGGGATTGGCGGCTTTGATCTCGACATACTGCGCGATCATCGGGGTCACGCGGCCGGCATCGGGCGTCGACGCCGTTTCGGGTTGGGCGAGTTCGGCGGTCGCGTCGCGTTTCATGGCGTGCGGACGCTATCAAAATGCGCGCCCGCCGCCATCCGTTAGCAAGCCTTTCAACAATTCGAATCATGGTGAGCGAAATTCCACCGGCCGAAAGCTGCTGATGGCTGTCCTGATCGACCTCGTCGAAAGCCTGTCCTTCGTCTTTCTCGCGGCGCTGACCCTGACCCTGATCCTGCCGTCCGTCGCGGGCGGCGTCTGGCTGCGACAGGGGCTGGTCGGCGTCGTCATGGCTGCGGCCGGGCTGTGCAGCATGGCCGATCCGTTCGTGCTGCAGCCTGGCCTCCTGATCGATTCGCGAAATGTCGTCATCGTGCTCGCGGCCGGCTTCGGCGGCGCGTTCGCGGCGCTCCTGACGGCTGTTCCGGTCGCCGTTGCGCGGTTCCTGTCGGGCGGCGTCGGCTGGCCGGCTGGCGTGACGGCGATGGCCCTTTGCCTTTTCGGAGGCCTCGCCTGGGCGGCGCTGGTCAGGCGGCGCAAGCGCGCGATCGACTTGCGCGACCTTTGTATCCTCGGCCTGGTGGCGGGCCTGGCGGTCCTTCCCGCCATCATTCTGCTGCTGCCCACCTGGGATCTGGTCTGGGCCCTGGCCCGGGACGGGCTTCCAGCGATGATCGCCGTCAATTTCACCGGGGTCGTGGTGGCGGGGCTGGTGCTGCTCTTCGACCGGCAGCGCCGCGACGCGATGCACCGGCTGGAGGCCTTCACCGCCAATACGCCGGGCGTGCTCTACCAGAAGATCATCAAGCCGGGCGGCGAGATCAGCTACAAGCTCGCCGGGCCGGGCATCGAGAAGCTGCTCGACGTCACCCGCGAGGAGATCGAGCGCGATCCGAGCAGCTGGCTGCGCTGGATGCTGCCGGAGGACCGCGCCGTTCTCGACGAGGCCAACGCCCGCCGCGCCCGCGAGCGCAATCTCGAGCCCTGGCGCTTCGAGGCGAGGCATCTGCGCGACGACGGGTCGCTGATCTGGCTGCGCACCGACGCCGCCGCGCGGCGGCTGGCCGACGGCTCGATCTGCTGGGACGGAATTCTGACCGACGTCACCGCCGAGCGGACGCTCGACTCGCGCAAGGCCCAGATCGAGGATGACCGCAAGCTCGCCCTCGAGGATCTCGCGGTGCGACTCGAGGTCACCGTCGGCAAGGCCCTCCGCGAGGTCGGCGAGTCCGTGCGCGGCATGCATGTCGCGGCCGGCCAGATGGCCGACAGCGCCAACCAGACGACCCTGCGCGCGCTCGAGGCTGCCGGCGAGGCCGAAAGCGCCTCGCGCCGCGTCGGAAGCGTCGCCGTCGCCGCCGAGGAGATCGACGCCTCGATTCGCGAATTGACGCGGCAGACCACCCACGCCGACGAAACGGCGCGCGCGGCGGCGAGCTATGTCCGTTCGACGCGCCGCGACGTCTCCGGCCTCGTCGACGCCGCCGACAAGGTCAGCGCCGTGCTGGGCTTCATCGAGGACATCGCGCAGCGCACCAATCTGCTGGCGCTCAACGCGACGATC
>JAKFWE010000084.1 GCA_021732895.1 Allobosea sp.
GCCGGGGTGGGGGGGAGAGTCCAGGCCGTCGCTTTGCGGCAGTCGTCTCGCTTTTTCCTGCACGCCCCCGCATCCCTGACCCTTCCCCGCCGCAAGTCGGTCCTACCCGACTTGCGGCCATGTCTGCCCATGTCGGCAACAGCCGACGTGGGGAAGCAGGGGGAAGGGGACAGGTCGCTGCCCGTCGTTCGGGGTGTCCGTCATGACCACCACCCCCCTCCTCGACATCAAGAACCTCACCGTCGAATTCGCCACGCGCCGGGGCACGGTGCAGGCGGTGAAGAGCATCGACATCCAGGTCCGCAAGGGCGAGACGGTCGCGATCGTCGGTGAATCCGGCTCCGGAAAATCCGTTACGTCCTACGCGGTCGTTCGCATCCTCGACCGCGCCGGCAAGATCGCCGAGGGCTCGATCACGTTCTCCGGCGTCGATCTCGTCGCCGCCGACGAGACGCAGATGCGCGACCTGCGCGGGCGCGAAATCTCGATGATCTTCCAGAACCCGCGCGCGGCGCTGAACCCGATCCGCAAGGTCGGCCGGCAGATCGAGGACGTGCTGCTGCAGCATGTCCAGGCGACCCGCGCGACGGCGAAAGAGAAGGCGATCGAGGCCCTGAACAGGGTCAAGATCGCGCGGCCGGAGGAGCGCTACGACGCCTACCCGTTCGAGCTCTCGGGCGGCATGTGCCAGCGCGTCGTGATCGCGCTCGCCATCGCCTGCCAGCCGCAATTGCTGATCGCCGACGAGCCGACCACCGGCCTCGACGTGACGACGCAGAAGGCGGTGATGGACCTCGTCGTCGAGCTCACCCGCGAGCGCGGCATGTCGACGATCCTGATCACCCATGATCTCGGGCTCGCCGCCGCCTATTGCGACAAGGTCGTGGTGATGGAGAAGGGCAAGGTCGTCGAGACCGCGCCGGCCGGCGAGATTTTCCGGAACCCTCAGCATCCCTACACCCGCAAGCTGATGCAGGCGACGCCACGCATCGGCATGTCGCTGGCCGATCTCCTGCCCGATTTCCCGGCCGATGGGCGGAAAGGGCCGCCGGCCGAGCCGAAGGCCCGGCCGTCCCGGGCGGCCGAGGCGGCGCCGCTGCTCAGCGTCGAGGGGCTGGTCAAGGAATATCCGCGGCCCGCGACCGGGGCGTTCCTCGCCCGGCTGATGGGCAAGGGCGAGCCGGACAAGCCCGCCTTCCGCGCCGTGGACGGGATCAGCTTCACCGTCGCCAGGGGCGAGACGCTCGGACTCGTCGGCGAATCCGGTTGCGGCAAATCGACGACCTCGATGATGGTGACGCGGCTGATCGACCCGACCGGCGGCAGGATCGTCTTCGACGGCGCCGACATCGGCGCGATTCCGGCGCAGCAGTTCGCGGCCTCGCCCCACCGGCGGCGCATCCAGATGGTGTTCCAGGACCCGACCGACAGCCTGAACCCGCGCTTCACCGCGGAGCGGGCGATCGCCGATCCGATCCTGCGGATGGGCGACATCAAGGGTCGCGACGCGCTGCGCGCCCGCTGCGAGGAGCTGGCCAGGCTGGTCGGGCTGCCCGTGGAGCTGATCGACCGCTTTCCGCATCAGCTCTCGGGCGGGCAGAAGGCGCGGGTCGGCATCGCGCGCGCCATCGCGCTCGACCCCGATCTCGTCATCCTCGACGAGCCGACGGCGGCGCTCGACGTCTCGGTGCAGGCGGTGGTGCTGAACCTGCTCGAGGAACTGAAGGGGCGGCTCGGCATGAGCTATCTCTTCGTCTCGCACGACCTGAACGTGGTGCGCCTGCTCTGCGACCGGGTGATCGTGATGAAGACGGGCGCGATCGTCGAGCAGGGCACGGCCGAAGAGGTGCTGGGCGATCCGAAAGCGGAGTATACGCGGGAACTGCTGACGGCGATCCCGCATCCGCCGGCGTGACGCTACATCCGCCGCCGTCATCCCGGACAAGCGGCGAAAGCCGCGCCGATCCGGGATCCATTCCTGAGCGCTTCCGGGTATCGTTCAGGCATGGATCCCGGGTCTGCGCTTCGCTCGCCCGGGATGACGTTCCAGTTGAGAGCCAGGAAGACGCCAGATGAAAATCAACGATCCCGCCGTGCTCGCCGAAGTCGAGGCCGCGTTCGCCGCCTATGAGAAGGCGCTGACCACCAACGACGTCGCCGTGCTGGACACGCTGTTCAAGGATGCGCCCGAGACGCTGCGCTATGGCGTGGCGGAAAACCTCTACGGCTACGCCGAGATCGCGGCGTTTCGCGCGGCGCGCTCGCCCGTCGGCGTGATGCGCGAGATCCATCGCACGGTGATCACGACCTATGGCGACGCTTTCGCCACCGCCAACACGCTCTACCGGCGCGAGAGCATCCCCGGCAAGGTCGGCAGGCAGAGCCAGACCTGGGTGAAGTTTCCCGAAGGCTGGCGGGTGGTCGCGGCGCATGTCAGCATGATCGCCGAATGAGCGCCGGTTGCACCGCGCCATGACCGGGCGGCCCGCGCCTGCTATGGCCGATGTCGTGGTCCCGCCGATTCCCCGGTTTCCAGACATGCAGCCGCCCGCCGCCTCTCCGCACTGGCCGCCCCGGCCGCCGTCGCCGCGCACCCGCACCGAGACGCTGCGGCTGCAGATCGCCGACGAGATCGTCACGGGGGCGCTGGAGCCGGGCGCCCCGCTCGACGAGCAGGAACTGGCCGCGCGCTTCGGCGTCTCGCGCACGCCGGTGCGGGAGGCGATCCGCCAGCTCTCGGCGTCCGGGCTGGTCAGCGTCCGGCCGCATCGCGGCGCGGTCGTGGCGCTGCCGACGCCGGCGCAGCTCGACGACATGTTCGAGGCGATGGCGGAGCTCGAGGCGCTGTGCGCCGGCATGGCCGCCCGCAGCATGACCACGCCGGAGCGACGCGGCCTCGAGGCGCTGCACGATTCCTTGCGCCTGCTGATGCAGAAGGGCGATCCGGCGCGCTATCGCGAGACCAACGAGGCCTTCCACGCCGCGATCTACGCCGGCGCGCACAACGGCTATCTCGCCGACATCGCGCTGATGACGCGGGTGCGCGTCGCGCCGTTCCGGCGGGCGCAGTTCCGGGCCTCGGGCCGGCTCGGCGGCTCCTATCACGAGCATGACGCGATCGTGCGGGCGATCCTGCGCGGCGACGAGCCCGGCGCGAGGACGGCCATGCGCGACCATATCGGCATCGTGCGCGACGCGTTCAGGAGTTATGCCGAGAGGCGGTGAGGGCTGCTCGCGGTCAGGTCTCCGGCAAGGTCTCGAACGGATTGAGCCACGCGACGCCAAGATGACGGAAATGCCGCTCATTGGCTGTCAGGACTGTCAGGCCATGCGCCATGGCGGTGGCGGCGATGGCGATGTCGGCGAAGCCCGCACCGTGTCCGCGCGCCGTGTCGAGCATCTCGCCGGCAAAACGCGCCACCTTCGTGTCAAAGGACAGGATGCGGTCGGCATAGAGGTGCTGGGTCGCGTCCAGCCATTGGCGCAGCCTGGCCGCCTTGGTCGTCGCGCCTTGCCGTCGGCATGCGCAGATGCCGCGCTCGATTTCCGCGATCGTGACGGCGGACAAGCAGAGCCGTCGTCCGGCGCGGATCTGCCAGTCCGTCCAGTCGCGCCGAGGCTGCGCCTTGGTCGGCGCAGCCGCCGAGAGAACGTCGGTATCAAGCAGATAATTCACAGATCGATCGTGCGGGGCGGCGAACGGTCGCGTTCCGGGATATCGCCGGGCTCGCCCGGGAAGGCCGCCAGCAACTCGCCGAAACTCGGCACGCGCGACAGGCGCTGATATTCGACGAAGGACAGGACGACCGCTTCCTTGCGGCCATGACGGGTAATCAGCGACGGCTCGCCAGCCACCGCCCGATCGACCAGCGCCGAAAGCGACGCCTTGGCCTCCCGCAACTGGATTTCCTTCACCGATGCTGTCCTTATGACTACATGAGACTACAATAGCGCCCGCGGCTCCGATCGGCAAGGACAAGGCTTTGAGCCTGTCGAAAGGCTTTGAGCCGCGACTAGGCCGCGCTCGCCTGCGCCGCCACGAAAGCCCGCCAACCGCCGAACGCCGTGACGTCGCGAGCGTCATCCGTGGCGACCGACTCGCAGAGGAAGCCCTTGACGGTCGTGCCGTCGGCCAGTGCGAGCGTGCCGATGCCGAGGGGGGAAGGGATGCCCGCGACGAAGCGGCCGAAGCCCTCCGGCGGCATCGCCCAGACTTCCAGCGCGATGGCGGCGCCGCCTTCCGCGACGCGGATCAGGCCGGGTCGCGCGGGCGGTCCGCCGGCCAGGGCGAAGAGGCGATAGCCGGCCGCCGTCGTCGTAGCGCGCAGGAAGGTCGCGCCGAGCCCGGTCAGCTCCCGGTTCAGCGGCATGCCGGAGAGATGCGCGCCGACGACGGCCACCTCGATCATTCCCTCGGTCGCAGCGAGGGCGCGCGCGGGCGAGACCGGCATGGCGGCGCCGGTCGCGCCCAGCGTCAGGCCGGACGCCGCGTGGAAGGCGCTTCCGAGCGCCGCCAGCCCGGCATCGTGGCCGGACGGCGCGATGAAGGTGACGCCGGCCGCCGTGCCGTCCCCGGCGAGCGAGACCGGAACCGCGAGCGCGCAGAGCCCGAGCAGGTTGACGAAATTGGTGTAGCGGCCGAGCAGCGTGTTCTGGCCGATCGGGTCGGCGGCCATTTGCGCCAGCGTCACCGGGCGCGGCGCGGTCGGCACCATCAGCGCGTCGACGCCGCGAAATGTCGCGCGCGCCGCCACGGCCAGCTCGGCGAGGCGATACTGCGCGGCGAAGGCCTCGGCGGCGTCGGGCAGGGGCCTGCCGGCGATGACGGCGCGGATGACCGGCAGGATGGCCTCGGGATCGCGCGCCAGCAGGTCGCGCGTCGCGAACCAGCGCTCGCCGACCCAGGGGCCGTCATAGAGCAGGCGGGCGGCCTCGGCGAACGGCGCCATGTCGAGCGGGACGATGCTCGCGCCGAGCGACCGGGCGCGGGCGAGCGCCGTCTCGAAACTCGCGGCGGCGCCGGCGTCTGCGTCGAAATCGAGATCGGCGGGGCGCGGCACGGCGATCCTGAGCGTCGGCGGGACCGCGCCCGGCCGGCCGAGCGGGATCGGCCGGGAGAACGGGTCGCCGGCGTCATGGCCCGCGATGACGTCGAGCACCGCCCAGGCGTCGGCCACCGTCAGCGCGAAGACCGAGACGCAATCCAGCGTCCGGCAGGCCGGCACGACGCCGGCCGTGGGGACGAGCCCGACGCTGGGCTTCAGCCCGACGAGGTTCTGCAGGCCGGCGGGAACGCGGCCGGAGCCCGCCGTATCGGTGCCGAGCGCGACCGGAACGATGCCGGCGGCGACCGCGCTGGCCGAGCCGGAGCTGGAGCCGCCGGGCACGAGATCGGGCCGCAGCGCATTGCGCGGCACGCCATAGGGCGAGCGCGTGCCGTTCAGCCCGGTGGCGAACTGGTCGAGATTGGTCTTGCCGATGATGATCGCGCCCGCCGCCCGCAGCCTCGCGACCACGCTGGCGTCGGCTTCGGGCTCGTAGGCGAAGGCCGGGCAGGCCGCCGTCGTCGGCAACCCGGCGACGTCGATATTGTCCTTCACCGCGACGGGTATGCCCCAGAGCGCGCGCCCGCGCGGGCCTTCCGCCTGAAGGCGCCGGGCTTCCGCCAGAACCTCGGCTTCCGGGCGCAGGGTGATGAAGATCGCCGCGTCGCCATGGGCGCGATGACGGGCATAGGCTTCGGCGATGGTCTGCGAAGGCGTGCGGGCGCCGTCGAGATGGTCGGCGATCAGGCGGAGCAGGGTCGTCACGTCGGGCCTTTCACAGCATTTGCCTATCCAATAGGCGTATCAATTGTAGATGCATGCAAAGATTATGCATGTCGATGCTCGTGCCAGGCTGCCGCTGGCGCCCCGACCGGGCCTCATCATTCTCCGCTGGCGGATGATCCAGCATTTCCAGCCTGTTCTGCGCCGCTGCGTCGGACGTCCCGCCTGCCGGCGTCGCGCCGTCTTTCTCAGGCACAGCCCTTGCAAAGCCCGTTCCGGTCGCCGCGACGGGAGCCCTGCGATGAGCCGCATCGAAATTCCGGCACGGCCCCATACGCTCAGCGTCGATCTCACGCGCGCGGCGCTCGTCATCATCGACATGCAGCGGGATTTCCTCGAGCCGGGCGGCTTCGGTGCGGCGCTCGGCAACGACGTGTCGCTGCTGGCGGCGGCTGTCGCGCCATGCCGGTCCGTCCTCCTCGGCGCGCGGGCGGCGGGCATGCTGGTGATCCACACCCGCGAAGGCCACCGCCCCGACCTGTCGGACGCGCCGCCGGCCAAGGTCGAGCGCGGCGATCCGGCCAGGCGCATCGGCGCGCCCGGGCCGATGGGGCGCATCCTGATCCGCGGCGAGGCCGGCCATGAGATCGTGCCGGCGCTCAGCCCGCTGCCGGACGAGCCGGTGATCGACAAGCCCGGCAAGGGCGCGTTCTACCAGACCGATCTGGACCTGATGCTGCGCAATCGCGGCGTCGAGACGTTGCTGGTCGCGGGCGTGACGACCGAGGTCT
>JAKFWE010000085.1 GCA_021732895.1 Allobosea sp.
CCCTAACCCTTCCCCACCGAAGTAGGATGTTTCCGACTTCGGCAATACATGGGCCATGTCGACCTGGGCCATTTCGGCAACAGCCGACATGGCTGAAGAGCGGGGGGAAGGGACTAAACCCCGCTTTTATGCGATTGCCCTGCGGGAGTGCGCGACGCAACCTTCGCTTGCAGACATCCCGCGATCGCGCCAGATTGCCGTTGCGGAACTGTGGCGGCGTCATATTCTGACGGCCGTTGAATGTCGGGGGCCTTGCGATGGCGGCGTCGAAACTGCCTCCGCGAACCCGGAAGCGCCCCGGCCAGGTCACCGACATCCTGCCCACTGGTCAGATGATCGAACAGCCGTCGGATGACCCGTCGGGCCTCGATGCGGGTCGCGCTGGACCGCCAGGCGAACGCTTCCCGTTGTCCCAGGCGGAGCATCGCGCACGCGGAGACTGGGCCGGCGCTTCTTCGCACCCCTCCGACGAGCCCGTCGCAGCCGCCCCCCTCGATGTTGCGAGCGCGAGCCCGGCCTCGAAATCTACCTCCCGCAAGGTTCCGCCGACTGCCGCGAAATCAGCTGCGCCGCGCCGGCAGGCCAAGGCCGCTCAGGCAACCTCGACGGCCACGCCCCCAACCGCCGTCACGCCCGCGCCTTCGATAACACTCGCGCAGGCGCTGGAACTCCCATTCAGCCGCAATGCAAAGGAGGTCCTGGAGGCGGCAGGGCTTCGCGCCTTTCGGCGCGGCGGCGAGCCCGGTGCAACATTTGGCGTGGTCACTCTCCTACAGGCGTTCATATCAGTAGGCATGAAGAAGGAGCGCGGCCTCGCGACACCGGCGCGTTGGCTCTGCAATTGGGTGCTTGACCAGTCAGTTCAGGAAAGCGCTCTTCGCACGCTGGCGGGCGAGGAGAGGCGTCGAACCGTCGGCGATGCGACGCAGATAAGGCTTAGTCCAGATGCAGCCGCCGTGCTGAACCGCGCGGGTCAACTCGCCGCGCATCTGGGAATCAAACCCGGCGCGCGTCATCTGATGATCGCGCTGCTGGACTTTCCCCAGAGGCCCGCCAGCGAGGCGCTGAGAAGCGAGTTCCGGAATGCGACAAAACTGGACCTCGACCGTTTCAGGCCGTCCCTGATCGATCGTCTTGTTGCTACTCGACATCCCGAACCTGAGGCGTCGGCTTGGCGGAAACTTCATACCGCCGCGCTTCCGGAACTGCACATATCTCAGCCGGATTCGGCGACGCCCCCCGCCACCTCCGTCGTCAACCTCAACGCCGACCGCGCCTCCGCCGGCGGGAGCGACCCGCTCGGCATCGCCGCCGACGTCGAGGCCTTCGCCCGCCTGATCTGCCTGGAGGAGGCGACGCCGCCGCTCTCGATCGGCCTGTTCGGCGAATGGGGCTCGGGCAAGTCGAGCTTCATGGAGCGGTTGCAGGGCAGCATCGAGAAACTGACCCACGACACTAGCCGGGAGCGCGAGGCGCGCGAGAAGCGGGAAGCGGCTGTCCCGCCGGACCCTGCGGGGCAGGCGCCCGAGCCCCCCGCCGCGCCGCGCTTCGTCGAGGACGTCGTCCACATTCGCTTCAATGCGTGGCATTTCGCCGACGCCAATCTCTGGGCCAGCCTGACCGCCGAGTTCTTCGACCAGTTGCGGCGTGGCGGCCATGGCGGGCTTCGATCGAGCGACTATCTCGCTCTGGTCGGCAAGGTCGCCGACCGGGTCAGGAGCCTAGAGGCCAACGCCCAGAAGGCTGACGGCCTGGTTGCTGCGGCGGCCGCTGCAGCGAAACAGGCAGAGGGGGCGCTGGCCGAGTCCCGTAAAAAACTCGCTGCCAGCGATCTCGCATTAGTCTCTGCACATCTCGGAAAGACGCTGGAGAACTTCCAGAAGGACAATGCGGCCTCACTGAAGGAGGTCGGCACGCGCATCTACCGCAGCGATCTCAGCGAGGATATTAACGGCTTGAAGGCAGCTGTAGCCGAGGCCTCCACCATTCCCGGCAAGATCACGCTGGTGTCGCGCGTGATCGCCAGCGGCAATGCCTCGACCTTGCTCGCGGTCGGAGCGGTCGTGCTGGTCGCGGCAGGAGCGCTAGGTTGGCAAGCAGGCGACCCGGCCTCCACCGCCGTTCTCCTTCAACGCATCATCGCCTGGAGCACAGGAGCATGGGCCGCGTGGGGGGCAGTCCAGCACGCGCTGAAAAGCGTCAAACCTGTCCTCGACGGGGCCTGGGAATACGCGAAGGAAGTCGAATCAGCGCGCAAAGAGCTCACGGAAGAAATCGCCTCCCGAGAAGCGGAGGTAGAAAAGGCGAACGAAGCCCTTGCGAAAGCCGAGATGGCGCTAAACGAGGCCAAGGCCCCGCTCGCCCAATACGGACAGGGCGCGGCCACGAGCGCGCCGGGCACGATCCTGCGCTATTTCCTGTTCGAAGACGGCGACGTCCGCGATTATGACAAGCATGTCGGGTTGGTCAGCCGGGCGCGGCGCTCCTTCGAGCAGCTGGACGCCATCGTCGCCGCCGGGCGCGAGGGGCCGGCGGCGCGCCAGAAGAAGGTGCGCGGCGAAGCGTTGACGCCGAAGGAGGCGGAGGCGCTGGAGCGCTTCGACGCCATGAAACTCGCCGATGCGCAAGTCACGGTCCCCGACCGCATCGTGCTCTACATCGACGATCTCGACCGCTGCACCCACGAGCAGGTCTACGCCGTGCTTCAGGCGATCCACCTGCTGCTCGCCTTCGAGCTGTTCGTCGTCGTCGTCGGCGTCGATGTGCGCTGGGTCGAGGAGGCGGTGGCGCGCCAGTTCTCGGCCGACCACGACCCGCTCCGCGACAACGCGACGCCGGCCGAGCGCGAGGCGGCGCGCCTGTCCCGCGAGACCGCGAGGCGCAAGCGCGCGATCGATTATCTGGAGAAGATCTTCCAGTTGCCGTTCTGGCTGCGCCGCCTCCAGACCGACGCGGCGGCGGGCGCGAAGCCCGGCGGCACCTACGCCGCCTATGTCCGCGACCTGCTGGGACCAAATCTCGAGGTTCCCATCGACACGCCCGGCGTCTTCGCCACCAAGGCTGCCGACGGGGACGAGCCCATCACCGACAGCGTCTCCGGCGACGACTCCCTGGGCGAGGCGACGCCGGAGGCGGCCTTCGCCGACGAGGCCGAGTTCAGCGCGATCGACCAGGCGCTGGCGACGGTGCGGCTGACGCCGGCCGAGGTCGATTTCCTGGCAAGCCGGGAGATCGGCGACATCGCGGCCAAGAGCCCGCGCGCGGTCAAGCGGCTGCTCAACGTCTACCGCATCATCCGCGCAAGGATGAGCGGGCCGGAACTGGCCGCGTTCCTCGGCGAGGGCGGCGAGCCGCCGACCTGGCCGATCGCGGTGTTCCTGGCGGCCGTGGAATGCGGGCAGCCGGTCGAGGTGGCGGATGCGCTCTACGACGCGCTGAAACGCATGGACGCTCGAGAATTGTTCGACACGGAATCCTTCAAGGCAATTCTTGAAATGGGCAATTCCGGCGCGGGCGGGATGGCTGAGGCCAACGGCATGTTCGCTGATACCCTGAGCCCGGGCATTCATGCCTTGAATGCAAGGAGAGGCTCGCCCGAGCGCGGTCCGAATTCGGCGAAGGCGGGACAGGCGCTCGCCATGGCCCGCATCGTCCGCCGCTACTCGTTCAACCGCTATCACTGAACGCGCTTTCGGGCAGGCGCGCCATCTCGTGACCGGCCGCCGCATCTTCGCCACTGGTCCGGCGCTTGCTTCGCGCTATCCTGACGGATGTGGTTTACGGGAGGCTCGGGCGATGGCGGGATTCGGTTCGACCTCGGCGCTGCGGATCGCGGCGGCTGTCTTCGCGCTGGCGGCCTTCGCCGCCTCCCCCGCCCGCGCCCAGTCCGACGAGCCCGGCTGCCGGCCCGAGGTCGCCGGCCTGCGCGCGCCCATCCACCGCGCCAACCTCACCCCGGCCAACCTCGCGAAGGACGAGGTTCGCCTCACCTTCGTCGGCCACGCCACCTTCACCATCGAGACGCCCGGGGGCGCGAAGGCCGCGACCGACTACAACGACTATGTCCGCCCGCCGGGCACGCCCGACATCGCGACGATGAACAAGGCGCATTCGTCGCATTACTCGCGCAACCCCGATCCCGGCATCAGGCATGTCCTGCCCGGCTGGGATCCGGCCGGCGTCGGCGCGGCGAAGCATGACCTCACCTTCGCCGACCTGCGCGTGCGCAACGTGCCGACCAATATCCGCTCCTATTCCGGCGGCACGGATTTCGACGGCAACTCGATCTTCGTCTTCGAGATCGGCGAGCTCTGCATCGCCCATCTCGGCCATCTGCATCATCCGCTGGAGCCCGGACACCTGCGCGCGCTCGGCCGCGTCGATGTCGTGCTGTTCCCGGTCGACGGCAGCTACACGCTCGACCAGACGGGCATGATCGAGGTGCTGAGGACGCTGCAGGCGCGGGTGATGGTGCCGATGCACTTCTTCGGCGGCTCCAGCCTCGAGCGCTTCCTCGGCCGCGTCGGAGAGACCTGGCCGGTCGAGCGCCGCGACCAACCCGCGATCACGCTGTCGAAGAACGGCCTGCCGGCGCGACCGACGCTGGTCGTGCTGCCGGGCAACTGAGGCCGGCTTAACCGTGCATTGAGGCTGTTTGCAGCGCGCGCTTGGCCGCCCGCGTCCGGCAGGGCACGCTGGAGCCTCGATCCGGAGGTTTTGGCATGTTTCGGAGTCTCGCGCTCGCGGCGGTCTTCGCCGCCATCCTGCCCGCCCTGGCCGAGGCGCGGCCGCGCGGGAAGGTCTCGTCGCCGTCGCCGGCCGCGAAGCCCGCGGTCGGCGTCGCGGTGGTTCCGGTCCTCGGCGGCGGCGCAGCGGCCAGAGCGGCGACCGGCAGGGCGGGCGAGCCTGAAAAGGTGCGCGTGCCGTTCCCGCCCTCCAGCCAGCCCGAACCGGTGCTGCTGCGCCTGTCGACGACCACGGGCGCGAGCCCGCCGGCGAAGCCCTGGTGCGCCGGCGCGCCCAACGTCAACGGCTTCTGCGTCGTCAACTGAGGCCGCGTCTCCTCAGCCTCCCCCGGTCTTAGAGCCTTCGCCGCCGGTCATGGCGGACGTCGCCGGAACCGCCGCCAGCCGAAGGCTTTCGGGGCGCTCGAACAGGAAGGCCAGCGGCGTGCCCTGCACCGCGCGGTGCAGCGCCAGCGGGAACGCGACGCAAAGCGCCGTCAGCGCGAGAGTCGTCAGGCCGATGTCGAACTCCACGCCGGACCGCAGGATCAGCACCCGCGTCAGCGCCATCGGGATGAAGAACGCCAGATAGATCGTCAGGGACTGGCGGCCGCAGAACGCAACCCAGCCGAGCCGCCGCGCGCCGAGCACGGCGGTCGCGATCAGGCCGATCGACCCGGCCAGCCCAAGCGCGAGCGCCACCAAGGGCGCGCCCGCCAGCGCCGCCGAACCGAGGCCCGCGATCACGCCGGCGCTGCCGGCGGCCCAGACGAGCCAGAGCATGGCGGCCGCACCCCGGTTGCGGTCGAGCCAGGCGGCCAGCCCCAGCAGCGCCGGCGCGCAGACGACGCCGGTGACGAAATAGACATAGCGCCCGGCGAACTGGTCGATCAGGGTCGAGCCCGTGGCGACGGGGAGCAGCGCCAGCAGCGCGGCGAGGAGCCAGAGCGCCAGCGGCCAGGCCCGCAGGGCGCGCGTGACCAGAAAGAAGACCGCCAGCAGATAGATGAACCAGAGCAGCCCGAAGGGCTGGATCAGGCCGTGGCCGAAGCTGGAGAACAGCGTCGTGAGATCGCCGGCGCCCCAGGTGGTGAACTTGAGCAGGCAATGGATCGCCAGCCACAGCACATAGAAATAGATGAAGCCCAGGACCCGGCGTTCGAGCAGTTCGCGCCAGCCGCGCGAGATCAGCCCCGCGCCGAGCACGCCCGAAACCATGAAGAAGGCCGGCATCCGGAAAGGCCGCGCCCATTCGATGAAGGGATCGAGCCAGCTCGTTTCCGCGAGTTCGACCGCGAAACCGGTCGCGACATGCATCAGCACCACCAGAATGATGCACAGCCCGCGCGCCGTATCGATCCAGTCGAGCCGCGGCTTCGTCAGGCTGGCGGCCGGCGCCGACATGCAGGCTTCTCCAGAGCGGGACGCAACCATGGCGGGCGAACCTTCAACGCCGGGTTACGACGGCCCTGCGAAGTCGGCATGCCGGTCATGCGGCCGTGTGCGTCGGCCGGCCTTCCAGCGGATAGGCGGGATCGCTGTATCCCGGCGTCGAAGGGTGGCCCGCGGGAACCAGCGCGTCGATCAGCGCCTCGTCCGCCGCCGTGAAATCGGCGTCGAGCGCCGCCAGATAGGCCTGCCACTGCTCCAGCGTGCGGGGGCCGGCGATGGCCGCCGTGAGGAAGCGGTTGTTCAGGACCCAGCGGATCGCGAACTGGATCGGGGTCAGCCCGCGCTTTTCCGCGTGCGCCTTGATCTGCTGGGCGATCACGAGGCTTTCCTGGCGCCATTCCGATTGCAGCATGCGCTTGTCGCCGCGCCCGGCCCGGGTG
>JAKFWE010000296.1 GCA_021732895.1 Allobosea sp.
GCGCCAGCATGGCCGCCATCGCCCAGAGCGCGCCCCTGAACCCCAGCGCCTCCAGCAGAAGCCCGCCGAGGAAGAAGCCGACGCCCTTCATCGCGTTCTTCGAGCCCGTGAACCAGGCGACCCAGCGGAACAGCCGGCCCTCGGCGTCTTCGCTGCGCGCCGCAGCCTCGGCGACCTTGATCGCCGATTTCGAGGCCGTCTTGGTCAGATCCTTGGCGACGCCGCAGACCCCTTGCGCCATCACGACCCAGGCGACGGAGGCCGCCGCCGTCCACCCCGGCGACAGGCCCGAGAGCATGAGGAAGCCGAGGATCTGCGTGACGAGGCCGACCGCGAGCATCCGCGTGATGCCGTAGCGCGCCGCCAGCCAGCCGCCGATCAGATTGGCGGCGACGCCCGCCGCCTCGTAGAGCAGGAACAGGAAGGCCAGCGTGAAGGGCGAGTAGCCGAGCCGGAAGAAGTGCAGCAGCACGAGCATGCGCAGCGCGCCGTCGGTCAGGGTGAAGCCCCAATAGGCGGCAGTGACGATGGCGTAGTTGCGCGCGCCTGCGGTCATGGCCTCAGACGCCGACCGCTTCGAGATGGCAGGCGAGGTCGATCATGCGGCAGGCATAGCCCATCTCGTTGTCGTACCAGGCATAGACCTTGAGCAGCGTGCCGTCGGTGACCAGCGTCGAGAGGCCATCGACGATGGCCGAGCGCGTGTCGCCCTGGTAGTCGATCGAGACCAGCGGGCGCGGCTCGTAGCCGAGGATGCCGGCGAGCGGGCCCTGCGCCGCCGCCTCGAACAGCGCGTTGACCTCCTGCGCGGTCGTCGCCCGCTCCAGTTCGAAGACGCAGTCGGTCAGCGAGGCGTTGAGGACGGGCGCGCGCACGGCGTGGCCGTCGAGCTTGCCCTTCAGCTCTGGATAGATCAGCGCGATGGCGGTGGCGCTTCCCGTCGTCGTCGGCTGCAGCGAAAGCATGGCCGAACGCGCCCGGCGCAGATCCTTGTGGGGCGCATCGACGACGACGTTGGTGTTGGTCGGGTCGTGGATCGTGGTGATCTGGCCGTGGCGGATGCCGAGGTTCTCGTGAACCACCTTCACCACCGGGGCGAGGCAGTTCGTCGTGCAGGAAGCAGCGGTGACGATCGGATGTTTCGCCGGGTCGTAAAGCTGTTCGTTGACGCCGATGACGACGTTCAGGACGGAGGCGTCCTTCACCGGCGCGGCGACGATGACGCGCCTGGCCCCGCGCTTCAGATGGCCCTCGATCGTCGCAGGGGTGATGAACTTGCCGGTGCATTCCAGAACGAGGTCGACGCCGAGATCGCCCCACGGGATGTCGCCGGGCGCCGCCTCCGACGAGAAGCCGAAGCGGCGGTCGTCGATGCGGATCGCGTCGTCGCGCTCATGGCCGATCGCGGCGCGCCAGCGACCCTGCATGCTGTCGAATGTGAGCAGATGCGCGGTCGCCGCCGCGCCGCCCTTGATCTCGTTGAGGTGGACGACGTCGAGCCGGTTGCCGGCGCGCGGGTCGTCGCCCGGCCGATGCGCCGCGCCCAGCGCCGCCCGCAGCGCCAGCCGCCCGATCCGCCCCATGCCGTTGATGCCGACCCGCATGATCCTTGCTCCCATCCGATGAACCCGAACGCTGCATCGCCCGGCTGACCCGCTCATGTCAACATGTCGATTGACTCCGACATATTATCGCAGGCATGATCATGTCGATATCAACCGACACAACGAGACAAGATCATGGAAACGGCTCCCCTCAAGGTTCTCTTCATCTGCAAGGGCAACCACGCGCGCTCGCTGATGGCGCAGGCGATCCTCGCCAGGCTCGCGCCGGGCAAGTTCGAAGGATTCAGCGCCGGCAGCCAGCCGCAGGGTGCGATCAACCCCTTCGCCGAGCGGCTGCTCGCCTCGCTCCGCCATGACCTGACGGACTTGAAACCAAAGAGCTGGCTCGGTTTCGCCGGGCCCGAGGCGCCGGAGATGGATTTCGTCTTCACCCTGTCCGAGACCGCCGCCAACGAGGCGCCCCCAGTCTGGCCGGGCGCGCCCGTCACCGCCTTGTGGACGCTGCCCGACCCCGCCGCCTTCGTCGGCGACGACGTGAGGAAGGCGCTTGCCTTCGCCGACGCCTACCGCATGCTGCACAACCGCATCTCGGTCTTTTCGAGCCTGCCGCTCGCCACGCTCCAGGGCATGGCGCTGAAGCAGCATCTCGATACGATCGGCAAGGACCAGACCCGCAGCGAGATCGCCCCGCAGGACCACGCCGCGTGACGCAAAGCCTCGAATCTCCAGACGCCGTCGCCCTGCTCGCCGCGCTCGCGCAGCCGACGCGGCTGGAGATATTCCGGCTGCTGATGCGCTACCGGCCGCACGGGCTCGCCGCCGGCGACGTCGGCCGGCTGCTGGCGGTGGCGCACAACACGCTGTCCTCCCATCTGGGCGCGCTGGAGCAGGTCGGCCTGCTGGCGTCGCGGCGCGAGGGCCGGCACATCATCTTCGCGGCGCAGGCGTCTCGCGCCGACGCGCTGCTCGCCTTTCTCGGAGAGGCCTGTTGCAGCGAGCGGCCGGCCGCCTGCGGAGCCGAAGGCGCGATCCTGCCGGCGCGGCGCGAGCCGGTCTTCGCGGCCGAGCCTTTGCGCGTGCTCGTGGTCTGCACCGGCAACTCGGCCCGCTCGATCATGGCCGAAGCCGTGCTCAACCGGGAAGGCCTCGGCCGCATCCGCGCCTTCTCCGCCGGCTCGCGCCCGCAGGAGGCGCCCCATCCGCTGGCGCTCGGCCTGCTCGGCGAGCTCGGCTACGACGTCTCGCAGATGCGCTCCAAATCCTGGGACGAGTTTCTCGGACCGGACGCGCCGAGGCTCGACCTCGTCGTCACCGTCTGCGACGATGCCGCGGACGCGGCCTGCCCGGCCTTTCCGGGCGTTCCGATGCGCGTGCATTGGGGGCTCGACGACCCCGCCGCGGCGTCGGGTCCGCAGGCCGCGCGGCGCGCCGCCTTCCTGAAGAGCTATCGCGACCTCACGGCCCGCGTCAGCGCCTTCGTCAACCTGCCGCTCGAGGCGATGAGCCTGAGCGAACTCGCGCCGGTGCTGCAGGCGATCGGCCGCATGGAGGGCGCGACGGAGAAGTCGCTGGCGCAGGCGGCCTGAGCAAGAGCGCCGGCACGCCTGTCGTTCCGGGCGCGCATTCTGATCGCGCGGTTTTGAACCTCGCGAAAGACCAGAACCCCGTCAGCGGCGATCCATCACGACCCGGCTTGCGGCGCCTGGCGGAATATCCTTGCCATGATCCGCCGATCCGTGAGGACCCGAACGTGATCGAGCATCTGAAGACGCCAGTGGGGAGACGGCTCCGCGCCAGTTCAGAGACTTGGCCTGAGCTGGCTGGGGCGGGAGGATTCGAACCTCCGGATGGCGGTACCAAAAACCGCTGCCTTACCACTTGGCGACGCCCCAATGCGCCGCTGCCTTCTAGTGCGCGGCGTGCGCCGGCGCAACAGCGCATGGCGTCGCGAAAGGGCGGCCACGAGAATTCGAGGCCGGCCGCGCAGGCCGCAGTTGCACGGGCGCGCGGCGCTGGCTATAAGCCCGCCATCAGTTGATCGGAGTGTAGCGCAGTCTGGTAGCGCACTACGTTCGGGACGTAGGGGTCGCAGGTTCAAATCCTGCCACTCCGACCATTTGAACCTGGGCAGGCGCATCCCGAGCGGCGCGGCCCGACCGAGCTCCCCATGAAGCGCGCCTGCACGATCATCGCCATCCTGGGTTTCGCGGTGATCCTCGCCGGCTGCGACAAATGCGGCGATCCGGTCAAGTTCTTCCAGCCGAAGAGCTGCGGCGCCTCCAGCCCGCAGGGCTGAGCCGGCCACTCCGGACACGAAAAAGCCGGGGCCTCGCGACCCCGGCTCGACCATCGACGTCGATATCCGCGGTCTCAGCCCCGCCGACCGAGCATCGACCAGCCGGCGCCGACGAGGCTCGCCGCCAGCGCGACCTTCAGCGCATCGCCGAGCAGGAAGGGCTGCACGCCGAACTCGAAAGCCTTCGCGAAGCCGATCCCGGTCGCGCCGCTCGCCATCTGCGCGCCGAGCGCCAGCCAGGCGCAGCCCAGGGCCAGAATCACGATTTCAGCCGCGACCAGCCCCGCGACCAGCCGCACGACCGAAGCCTGGCGCGCCGCAGCCCATCCGGCGATCGCCGCCGCGATCACGAAGCCGATCAGGAAGCCGCCGGTCGGCCCGAGCAGGTAGAGCGGACCTGCGGCGGCAGGCGGCGTGTTGGTGAAGACAGGAAGGCCGGCGAGGCCATAGCCGATGAACAGGGCGACCGTCGCGGCCCCGAGCCTCGGCCCGTAGGCCGCGCCCAGGCCGAGCACCGCCAGCGTCTGCAGGGTCATCGGCACCGGCCAGAACGGAACCTTGATCTTCGCCGCCAGCACGAGCAGCAGGCTGCCGGCCACGGCGAGCGCGATCTGCCGCAGCAGCGCGGCGCGCGGGCCGGAAACCGCCGGAAGCAGTGCGCCGGCCAGGGTCGGCGACGGGGAAGACGACATCTCGGCCATGGGCGTTCATCCTGTGAAGGGACCTTGCGTCTCGCATGGCCGCTTTCCCGTCTATAGAAAATGCGGCAAAGCCCGACAAGCGCCCCGCCGCGCCGACGCCCAGGATACGACGAGCGCCCATGACCGACGAGATCGCCTTCGACCGCACGCCGACGCCGCCAGGCGAGATCGCCGAGCTCACGCCGCTGGTCCGCCGCGTCATCGCCCCCAATGGCGGGCCGATGACCTTCACCGGCACCTGCTCCTACATCGTCGGGCGCGGCGAGGTCGCGATCATCGATCCGGGGCCGGACGACACGGGCCACCGCGCCCGCCTGCTCGCGGCCGTGGCGGGCGAGCGCGTCAGCCACATCCTCGTCACGCACACCCATCGCGACCATTCGCCCGGCGCGCCGGCGCTGAAGGCCGCGACCGGGGCGCTGGTCGGCGGCTGCGCGCCGCACCGGCCAGCCCGCGATCTGGCGCTGGGCGAGATCAACCCGCTCGAAGGCGCCTCCGACCGCGACTACGCGCCGGATTTCGTGCTGGCCGATGGCGAGGCGGTCGGGGGGGCCGGCTGGCGGCTGGAGGCCGTCGCCACTCCCGGCCACACCGCCAATCACCTCGGCTTCGCGCTGGCGCAGGAGAACAGCCTGTTCTCGGGTGACCATGTCATGGCCTGGTCGACCTCCGTCATCGCCCCGCCGGACGGGTCGATGGCGGCCTACATGGCCTCGATCGAGAAACTGCGCGCCCGCGGCGAGGCGCTCTACTGGCCCGGCCATGGCGGGCCGGTGCGCGAGCCCGGGCGCTTCCTGCGCGGGCTCGTCCAGCATCGCCGGCAGCGCGAGGCGGCGATCCTCAACCGGCTGGCCGCCGGCGACGAGACCATCGCCGCCATGGTGCCGGCGATCTACCTCGGCACGCCCACGGCGCTCCATGGCGCGGCCGGCCTGTCCGTGCTGGCGCAGCTGGAGGACCTCGTCGCGCGCGGCCTCGTCGCCTGCGACGAGGCCTTGCCGATGCTGGCGAGCCGCTACCGGCCTTCCTGAGCCCGCCGCCTCATCTGAGGAATTCCGGCGAGATCAGGCCGGGCAGGAAGAGCACGACCTTCGGCCAGAGGATGATCAGGATCAGCACGACGAACATCGGCATCAGCATGATCAGGACGTCGCGGAGCACGTCGAACAGCCTCATATTGGCCATCGAGCAGGCGATCAGCAGGCAAAGCCCGTAGGGTGGCGTCACCAGTCCGAAGGCGAGCGAGACGATGCCGATCATGGCGAAATGCACCGGGTCCATGCCGGCGGCCTGGGTCAGAGGCTGGAGAATGCTGCCGACGATGATGATCGCGGGAATGGCGTCGAGGAAGCAGCCGACGACGAGGAACACCCCGGCGACCAGAAAGCCCATGCCGGTGACGCCGAGCCCCCAGGTCGAGACGCCCGACAGGATCGCCTCCGGCATCTTGTAATAGGCCATCAGCCAGCCGAAGGCGGTCGCCGTGCCGACGCAGAACAGCGCCACCGACGAGAACCGGCCGGTATCGACCAACGCGCCGTAGAAGCCCTTCCAGCTCATCTCGCGGTAGATCAGGATCGACAGGAAGGTGGCGTAGAGCACCGCGATGCAGGCCGACTCCGTCGCGGTGAACCAGCCGAAGACCTTGCCGCCGATGATGATCAGCGGCGTCATCAGCGCCGGCGCCGACACCCACAGCCCCTTGCCGAGTTCGCCCCAGCTCGCACGCTCATAGGTCGGGTAGCCCCTGATCTTGGCGTAGGCGTGCACGGTCGCCATCTGCGCGCCGGCGATCAGCGCGCCCGGGATGATGCCGGCGAGGAAGAGCGCGCCTATCGAGGTCGTCAGCGTGCCGCCCCAGATCACCATCAGGATCGAGGGCGGGATGATCACGGCCAGCACCGAGGACACCGCCGTGATCGCGACCGAGAAGCCGTCGTCGTAGCCCTCCCTGCGCTGGGCCTCGATGA
>JAKFWE010000146.1 GCA_021732895.1 Allobosea sp.
CCCCGATTCGGTCTCTATTTCGTAGGTGCCGGTGCCGGCGCCGCTGACGACGCCGCAGGCCAGGCCGGCTTGGCCGAGCCGCTCGACCGTGTTGCGCGTCAGGAGGCCCGCCCGCTCGATCGCCTCGCGGCGTTCGTCGATCGAACGCATGTGCTGGGCGGGGCCGTGATAGGCCTGCAGGCCGGCGAAGCGCAGCGTATTGCTGCGCGCCACGGCCTCGGCGATGCGCACGGCCGCCTCGCCGGGGGCCGCGCCGCAGCGGCGGCCGCCAATGTCGATCTCGACCAGGATGTCGAGCACCACGTCATGGCGCGCCGCAGCCTCCGACGCCTCGATGACGCCGTCGAGATGATCGACGCAGAGGCTGATCCTGGCCTGCCGGGCAAGCCGCGCCAGCCGGTCCAGCTTGGCCGCGCCGGATACCTCGTTGGAGACCAGCACGTCGGCGACGCCGCCGGCGACGAGGATCTCGGCCTCGGACACCTTCTGGCAGCACTGCCCGACCGCGCCATGGGCGATCTGGCGCAGGGCGATTTCAGGGCTCTTGTGCGTCTTGGCGTGGGGACGAAGCCGGATCCCGTGCGCCTGCGTGTAGGCCGCCATCGCGACGAGGTTGCGTTCGAAGGCGTCGAGATCGAGCACCAGGGCCGGCGTGTCGATCTCTGCGAAGCTCTGACCGGCCTGGGCCGGCGGGGACTGGGGCATGCGGTCTGGCTCTCCGGATTCGGTTGCGGAGCGCATGGGATGTCAGCTTCGTGTCGAGGGCAAGACTCAGATGGCGAGTGGCGAATGGCGAATGGCCAGTGACGATTGATCATCGCGGCCCGTCGGCTCCGGTGCTTTCGCCACTCGCCACTCGCCATTCGCCATGTTACCCCCGCCGCCATGAAGATCGGCCGCGTCACCGACGACACTTTCGCGCTTTTCGCCCGCGTCTGGCGCGAACAGGCCCGGGCCTATCTCCCGCAGATGCTGATGATCCTCGGGCTCGTCGTGGTCATCGCCGCGACGACGAGCTCCTATCCGCTGTTGATCAAGGCCGCCTTCGACGCGTTCGCCGATCCGCTGACCGCGGAGGCGACCGGCTTCGTGCGGCGCATGGAGCGGCTGGTCTCGAAGTCGATCGGCATCGACATCGGCGTGGTCAACGCCGTCGCCGTCGTCGTCGTGATCGTCACGGCGATCAAGGGCTTCTCGCTGCTGGCGCAGACGGTGCTGACCAACAGCGTCGTCAGCCGCATCGAGGCCGACATGCAGACGCAGCTCTACGCGCATCTGATCGACGCGGACCTGGCGCAGCTCCAGCGCGAGAGCCCGGCTTCGCTGACGCAACGCTTCACCACCGACTTCACCTTCGTCAAGGAGGCGCTGACCCGGCTGATCAACATCGCCATCCGCGACGTGCTGACCGCGCTCGCGCTGGTCGGCGCGATGCTCTGGATCGACGCGCAGATGACGCTGGTCGTGCTCCTGATCGCGCCGCTGGTCGCCCGGCCGATCGGCAAGATCGGGCGCAAGCTCAGGCGCATGGCGGTGTCGCAGCAGGAGCAGACCGGGGTCATGGCGGGGCTCGTCACGGAGAGCCTGCAGGGCGCGCGCGCCGCCAAGACCGACAGGCTGGAGCCCTATCTGAAAAGGCGGGCGGCGGCGGCGTTCGACACGATCCGCACGTTGAAGATGAAATCGGCGAATGCGCGTGGTCGGCTCGATCCGCTGCTCGAGGTCGGCGGCGGGCTCGCGGTCGCCGGCGTGCTGGCGGCGATCGGCGTGCGCATCACCTCCGGCGGCTCGACCGTGGGCGATTTCACCGGCTACGTCTCGGCCCTTCTGCTGGCCGCCCAGCCGATGCGCTCGCTCGGCAACCTCAACGCGATCGTGCAGGAGGCAGGAGCCTCGCTTCGGCGCTACTATGCGCTGATCGACGAGCGCCCGCTGATCACCGACCGGCCCGACGCGGCGCCGCTGAGGGTCGGGGCCGGCGAGGTCGCGTTCAAGAACCTGCGCTTTCGCTATCGCGACGACCAGCGCGCGCTGGAAGGGCTCGACCTGGTCGCGCAGGGCGGCAGGACGACGGCGCTGGTCGGACGATCGGGTTCGGGCAAGTCCACCCTGCTCGGTCTGGTGCCGCGGCTTTATGATCCCAGCGACGGCCGGATCGAGATCGACGGGCAGGATCTGCGCGACGTCACGCTCGCCAGCCTGCGCGCCCAGGTCGGCGTCGTCAGCCAGGACGTCGTGCTGTTCGACGATACGGTGCGCGCCAACATCGCCTTCGGCCGCCCGGGCGCGAGCGAGGCCGAGATCATCGGCGCGGCGCGCGACGCCGCCGCGCACGACTTCATCATGGCGATGCCGGAAGGGTATGACAGCCAGGTCGGCGAGCGCGGCGGGAGGCTCTCGGGAGGCGAACGCCAGCGCCTCGCCATCGCCCGCGCGATCCTGAAGGACGCTCCGATCCTCCTGCTTGACGAGGCGACCAGCGCGCTCGACGCCGAATCCGAGCGGCTGGTGCAGCAGGCCCTGTCCCGGCTGATGGCGAACCGGACGACGCTGGTCATCGCCCACCGGCTGGCGACGGTCCGTCAAGCCGACCTCATCGTCGTGCTCGAAGAGGGGCGGGTGGTCGAGACCGGCAGCCACGAGACGCTGATGGCGCGCGACGGGACCTATGCGAGGCTCCACCGGCTGCAATTCTCGCAAGGCTGAAACCGGCCGGGACATGCCGCGCAATTGCGCCGAGCCGCGTCATGCGCTAGGCGTCGGCTCGCTTTTTGAAAGGCCGCTCCGCCCTGCCGACCGGAGCGCAGCCGCAGCGGCGCCCGCATCCGGGTCGCGCGCCCCCAGAACAGGATCGACCCCATGGCCCGCAAGAAATCGAAGCCGCTCGAGGCGGAGTTCGTGATGTTCGACGTGTTCTACGCCGATGGGTCGCGGACCTCCAATCGAAGGGTGCCGAGCGCGCTGCTCGGCGGGCTCGACGGCGACGAACCGGCGCGCGAGGCGATCATGGAGCAGGATCGGATCATCGCCGAGAAGTCCGGCCGGGCCGCGCTCGAAATCGAGTCGATCGCGCGGTCAGGGCAGGCGCCGGTGGACAAGCCGGTGCGCAAGCCGCGCTGACGGCGCGTCAGCGCGGCGCCGAGCGGTCGTAACCTTATCTGCGCTCTTTCCTTGACGCTCGCCGCAAGCTAGAGATCAAGTGTTCAAGGGTGGCTGAAAGGAACAACAAATGCGTTTGATGTTGATTGCGGGTGTACTGGCGACGGGTCTGGCCGGATGCCAGACCGCGCAGGAATCCCTCGCCGACGCCGAAATCACGTGCGAGTCGCAGGGCTTCCGTCCGGGAACGCGCGCCTATAACCAGTGCCGTTCGGCGAATTATCGCGAGAATCGCCGTGTTTCCAACGAGACCGGCAGCGCCGTCGCCGCTGGCGTCGCGGCGGGCGTCGTCGGCGGCGCGCTGATCGGCGCCGCCGCGAGCAGGCCCTATTATTACGGTCGCCGCGGCTACTACGGCGGTTACTGGTATTGACGATGTGGCCTGGCGTGACGGTTCGCCGCGACGCCGGGTTTGCTTCGGCTTGAAGGCGCGGCCTGATCGTCAGGACGCGCCTTTGTCTTGGGTGGCGGTTCAGCGCTTCGAGGAGCGGCGGCGCGCGGGCTCCGGCTCGCTGTTCGAGGTCAGCAACGACCCGATGACGTAGACCGCGATGCCGACGCCGAGCAGCGCCGCCAGAGGCTCCTTCTCGGTCCGGCGCGCGAGATAGCGGCCGCCATGGCGGGCATAGCTGCGCGCATGGTCGGCATAGTCGGACGCATCGTCCGATGCCGCGCCCAGCCAGCTCTTGCCGCGGCGCAGCGCGCCCTGGCCAGCCTCGAGCGCCTCATCGCCGCCATAGTCGCTGAACAGCCGGCGCATCCGTCCGTAATGGGGCTCCCAGGAGGAGGCGGCCGGCTGGCGCAAGGCGGCCCAGGCTATCAGGCCGACGCTGAGCGCGCCGAGGCCGAAGGCCGCCAGAGGATTGCGTTCCACCGCGCGGACCACCGCCTCGCCGCCCTCGCGCGCCGTCTCGATCGGGTCCATGTCGGCGATGGCGTCCTTGGCGCGATGATAGCCGTCCTTGACGCTCTCCGACGCACGGTCGGCCAGTCCCGCCGTTTTCGCGCGAACGCCCTCCGCAGCCTCGCCGATCTCGTCTTGCGCCTCATTCCAGCTCTTCGGAACGTCGGGGGGAAACTTGCTCATCGTCGCCATCGCGGGGAACTCCATTGCTTCTGTCCGATCGTCGATCAGAGAACGAGGCAATGGCGGAGGAGTTCCGCGCCGTCGCACAAAGAGAGTTCCGGCTCGCTGCCTCACTCGCGCCGTGGCGGCGTCGGGCGCGGCTTCTCGTCGCCCCCCGCCGTCAGGCCGTAAGGCGCGGCCAGCGCCCAGACATGGGCCGGCGCCATGTGGCGCAGGCGACGCGGCCTTTCCCGGCGCAGATGCAGCACGGTCTCGACCGCCTTCATCTCGACGCGGGCGCGCGCGAACTCCAGGCCGCGCGGGCCGATGCGCGGCATCAGCCAGGCCATCACGGGCCGCAGCCAGTCCGGCATCGCGCGCAGCGGCAGGCCGCCCGCCGCGCGCGCGACATTGGCCGCGAAGCCCTTCACGGCGGAGCGGCGCTTTCCCGCGCTGCCTGGCCTCGCCAGCCGCACCTCGTCGCCGAGCAGGTCGAGCAACTCCTGCCCGCGTTCGTTGCGCACGATCAGCCATTGCTCGCCCCGTCCCGCCATGTAGCCGACCGTGATGTCGGCGAGCGCGTTGGTGTAATCGACGCAGGTGCGGCAGGTCAGCGGGAAGAAATCGCCCGGCAGTTGGGCGATCGGCAGTTTCAGGAATGGAATCTCCTGAACGCGACCGTCGTCGAACCGCAGTTCAACGTGATAGTCGGCCCGGAATTCGAGGTAGGCGATCGTCTCCGGCGCATGCGAGAGCAGCGCCAGGAAGTCATGGAAGCGCTCGGTCGTGGTATTGTCGGAGCAGGGCGTGCCGATGACGTAGAGCCGCTCGAAACCGAGTTCGCGCTCCAGCGCGCGCAGCGCGTAGACCTGGCAGGGGATGCCGATGATCGCCAGCTTGGTGTAGCCCCGCGCCCGGGCGGGCTCCAGCAGGGCGAGCAGCGGCGCATAGCCCATGCGCATGCCGCGGCACCGGGCCATGCCTTCCGGCTTGGTGACCAGCACGGGGACCGGCCGCCAGCGGTCGTCCGGGTCCGGCGCCATGGTCAGGACCGCGTCGACCAGGCGCTCCTCCAGCAGACGTTCGGCCAGGCGGGTGGCGATGCCGGTCCATTGCGCCCCGTCGCGCGGGTTCCTCAGCGCGGCTTGGTGCATCTGGCGAAACGGGCCGAAGAAGGTCTCGTCCGGCCGCGATGCGTCCCGCGCCCGGCCATGCGCCTCGGCCTCCAGCGCCGGATAGTCGGGCTTGATGAACTGGCAGGCGCGCCCGCAGCGCCTGGGTTCCGACGATCTGGAAATTCCGCAATCCGTGCACAGGTCGCGCGGCGCGGCCAGGTCGGTCGGGGCGGCCCAGACCGCCTCGTCATCCTCGATCGGGGGTGCCGCCAAGCGCGTTCATCCTCCGGAAACATCCGCGACGGCCGATGCCGGGGCGAAAAGACGATCTTCCTCCCCCGGCGGCGGCGAGGCAAGCACGACCGCAGGCGCAGGCACGATGAAGCCGGGATCCGGACATGCCGACGCCAAGATTGTCTGCGATTCGACCGGATGTGATCTGGAATGTCCAGTCCGGAACGCCCCGTGCTTCAAGAGCGAGAAGGAAACGATCATGGCGACAGCGATAATGGCGACGCAGCAGACCCTGGCCACCCGGCCACCGATCATGACCGACCCGGAATGGATCGCGCTCGAGAGCATCGAGGAGCAGACAAGGCGTTTCATCTTCGACGATGCGATCCTGCATGGGCTGAGCCGGCGAGGGTTGGTCGAGCCGGACGGCGATCGCTGGCAGGTCACCGAGCACGGGCAGAAGGCGCTCAGCGCCCATGAGGTCGTGTGGATCTCCTGATTCGGGCCGGGTTCGTTCCCGCTGCGTGCGGGGCCGGATCGAAACGGGGCGGCGCGGCGTGACGGCCGGTCATCATCGTGCAAGATATCGGAGCGCGGCAGGCGGCGCCGAGGCGCCGGCCCCCCGATTTTCGACACGGCGGCCGATGTCCACCGGACGCGAAGAGGGAAAAGCGCAATGGCCAGGCCGGTCGCCATCACCGTATCGCACGAACTCGGCCGCGAGGCCGCCGCCACGCGGTTGCGCAACGGCATCGACCGCGTCCGCGACAGACTCGCTCTGGTGAAAATGCAACTCGTCGAGGAGAGCTGGAACGGAGACCGGCTCGATTTCGGCGTCGCCGCCCTCGGCTACACGATCAGCGGGACGCTGACGGTCGAGGAGACGCTGGTCCGGGTCGAGGTCATGCTGCCCGGG
>JAKFWE010000298.1 GCA_021732895.1 Allobosea sp.
GCCGTGAACTATCCGGTTGTGCAGACGCTGCTCGCCGGCAAGCCGATGGTCCGGCTCTGGCAGATGTTCCAGCATTTCCGCCGCCGCAACACGAAGTCGCAGGCGCGCAAGAACATCCACGCCCATTACGACCTCGGCAACAGCTTCTACGGCGCCTGGCTCGACAAGACGATGACCTACTCGTCCGGCATCTTCGCCGCCGGAGACACCGACCTGGCGGCCGCGCAGACCCGCAAATACCGGGCGCTGGCTGAAAAGACCGGGATCATGTCCGGCGACAGCGTGCTCGAGATCGGCTGCGGCTGGGGCGGCTTCGCCGAATACGCGGCGCGCGAGATCGGCTGCAAGGTCACCGGACTGACCATCAGCAAGGAGCAGTTCGACTTTGCGCAGGAACGCATCCAGAAGGCCGGCCTCCAGGACAGGGTGACGTTCAAGCTGCAGGACTATCGCGACGAAAAGGGCGTCTACGACCGGATCGCCTCGATCGAGATGTTCGAGGCCGTCGGCGAGGCGTTCTGGCCGGCCTATTTCGAGCAGTTGCGCGACCGGCTTAAGCCCGGCGGAAGGGCCGGTCTTCAGGTCATCACCATCCGCGACGAGAGCTTCAAGGTCTATCGCAGCGAACTCGACTTCATCCGCGCCTACATCTTCCCCGGAGGCATGCTGCCGACGCCGACGATCATGAAGACGCTCGGCGAGAAGTTCGGCGTGCCGCTCGCCCATGAGCGCATTTTCGGCCTCGACTACGCCAACACGCTGGCGAGCTGGCGCGACCGCTTCCGCGCCGCCTGGCCGCAACTCGTGCCGATGGGCTTCGACGAACGCTTCCGGCGGATGTGGGAGTATTACCTGGCCTATTGCGAGGCCGGATTCCGCACCGGCAACATCGACGTGCGCCAGATGGTCTTCGCGAAGGCCTCGTGACGGCGCAGCTCGACGAGACGCGGCGTCACGGCGCGGAGCAGCGCTGGCCGGTTCTGCTCGCCTATGCGCTGCCGGCGCTGCCGCTGGCGGCTCTCAGCCTGCCTTTCTACGTGATGGTGCCGGAGTTCTACGCCCGGGAGATCGGCCTGCCGATCGCCGTGGTCGGCTATGTCCTGCTCGCGGTCAGGCTGCTCGACGCGCTCAGCGACCCTGCCGCCGGCTGGCTCGCCGACAGGTTCCGGCCCTCGTTCGGTCGCCGCCGGCTCTGGGTCGCCGCGGCGTCGCCGCTGGTCGCGCTCGCGGCCTGGTTCGTCATGGCGCCTCCCGCCCAGGCCGGCGCGGGCTATCTCCTGCTCTGGGCCGGCCTTTTGTCGCTGGCCTGGACCTGCGCGCAGGTGCCCTATGGCGCCTGGGGCGCGGAACTGTCGCGCTCCTATGCCGGCCGCACCCGTGTGGCGGCCTTTCGCGAGGGCGCCACCGTCATCGGCACGCTCGTGGCGCTGGTCGTTCCGGCGCTGATCCAGTCGCGCGGCGGCGACGCGCGCGCGGGGCTGCTGGCGCTCGCCGTGCTGATCGGGGTCGGGTTGCCGGTCTTCGCGCTGATCGCGGTCTGGCGCACGCCCGAGCCGGTGGAGCGCTCACGCCGCGCCCTGCTCTGGCGCGAGGGCGCCGCCGGCATCCTGCGCAACCGGCCGTTCCGGCGGCTGCTGGGCGCCTTCTTCATCAACAGCTTCGCCAACGGACTGCCCGCGACGCTGTTCCTGTTCTTCGTGGCGGACAGGCTCGGCGCGCGCGACGCGGCCGGGCCGCTGCTGGTGCTGTATTTCCTTTGCGGCGTGCTCGGCGTGCCGTTCTGGCTCTGGCTCGCGGGCCGCAGCTCGAAGCACCGCGCCTGGGGCTGGGGCATGCTTCTCGCCGTGGCCTCGTTCGCCGCGGCCGTCTTCCTGCGCGAAGGCGACGTCTTCGCCTTCGGCGTCGTCTGCGTGCTGACCGGGCTGGCGCTGGGGGCCGACGTCGTATTGCCGGCCTCGATCCAGGCGGACGTGATCGACGTCGATACGGCCGAGACCGGCTCGGAGCGGGCCGGGCTCTATCTCGGCCTGTGGGCGCTGGCGACCAAGCTCGCCTTCGCCGGGGCTGTCGGCCTCGCCTTTCCGCTGCTGGGCGCGGCGGGGTTCGACCCGGCGGCCGGGATCAGGAGCGAAAACGGCCTGCTCATGCTCGGCCTGCTCTACGCCGGACTGCCCTGTCTGCTGAAGCTCGGCGCGATCGCGCTGGTCTGGAATTTCCCGCTCGACCGGGCGGCGCTGGCGACGGTCGAGGCGCGGATCGCTGCGCGGGCGGCGGGCTGAGGCCGGACCGGACGGGCGCGGCTCAGACGTCGTCCTCGACGATCTCGCGCGCCTCGGCCTTGATCGGCCTGTATTTGAAGGCGGCGCAGATGACGCCGTGGTCGTTGGTGCCGTCGAGCTTGTGGTCGTCGACATTGAGATGGTCGTTGTCGACCGTCATCCCGTCGAAGATCCAGATGCGCCTGCGGCTGTTGTCATAGAACTCCTCGCTGACCAGAATATGGTCGAGCGATTCCATGATGTCCTTGAAGACATGGGTGTAATAGACGTCGCGGGTGTTGCGGTACTCCTGCAGCGTCTGGGCCGTGTAGAGCGCGCTGTCGCCGCCGCCGAGCGAATCGCCGACGAGGAAGTTCGGCTGCTCGGTGAGGATGTTGACGGTGTTGCTGTGCTGGCCGTCATTGATGTCGCCGAGAACGATCACGCCCGTGCGCGAGCCCTTCATCTGTTCCGACAGGATGAAGCGCAGCGCCGCCGCCTCCGCCGTCCGGCGAATGGTCGAGATCGCCGCGCCGAGCCCGAGGCTGTGCTTGGAATAGACCTCGCGCTCGGCCCGGAACCAATCCTCGCGACCGATCTGCGTCGGCCCCTTCGACTTGAAATGGCAGACATAGAGGTGGACGTCCTCGTGCCTGCTGTGCGGCTTGATCGTGAAATGCAGCACCGGCCGCGAGAAACTCCGGATGTTGACGCTGATCGCCGGCGTCTGGGGATCGTCGCCCGAACTCTTCAGCACGAATTTCTCGGGGAACTGCACGATCCAGCGCGGCGCGCCGGTGAGCAGGCCCTTGCGGACGATGGCGGCGCAGACGATCTTGCCGCCCGTCGCATCGGGCGGCGCCAGGAGATCGTAGTCCGCCTCGAGCCCGGCGACGGCGAGGGCGCGGCGGACCGAGTCGGCATGCCACAACTCCTGAAAGCCGAAGACGTCGGGCCTGAGCCGGCCGATCATTCGCGCGGTCCAGGCGATCTTGAGATCGTATTCGGCCTGCGTCCAGCCATTGCCAGTGTAGATCGGCAGGCCCGGCTCGTTGAGATTGTAGAGGTTGAAGGTCCCGATCGTCAGCCGCTTCAGGTCCATGGCCGCTCCTCCCCGCCAATCAACCGAAGCTGGCCTGATTTCTTGACGCGCGCATGACCATGCCGCGCCATGCGCGCAGGCTTCAGTCCTTGCGCTTGTCCCAGCCGGTGACCTTCGCCACCAGCCAGAAATAGGCGGGATAGGGCAGGAGGTTGACCGCCTTGATCAGCCAGGAGAGCCGGCGCGGGAAGGTGATCTCGAAACCGCCGCGCTCCATGCCGTCGGCGACGCGGCGCGCGGCCTCGTCCATCTTCATCAGGAACGGCATCGGAAAGTCGTTCTTCGCCGTCAGCGGCGTCTCGATGAAGCCGGGATTGACCACCTGGAGACGAATGCCGAGCCTGTCGCAATCGAATTTCAGCGCCTCGCACATGTGGATCGCGGCGGCTTTCGAGGCGCCGTAGGCGGCGGCCCTGGGCAGGCCGCCATAGCCTGCCGTCGAGGCGTTGACCGCGATCTGGCCCCTGCCGCGCGCGCTCATCCCGGGCAGCAGCGCCGCCAGCCCCTTGGCCGCGCCGAGCAGGTTGACCGCGAAGGCCTTCTCGAACGCCGCGATGTCGAGCGCGCCGGCCCGGGTGTAGGGCGCGACGCCGGCGTTGAGGAAGGCGAGCGCGATCGGCCCGTGCACGCCCTCGACACCGCTGACGACGGCCTGCATCGAGTCGGCGTCGGTGACGTCGCCGGCATGGGCGACGATGCGGCCGGGGAGGCCTTCCGAGCGTCGCGCGACGGCTTCCAGCTCCTCGAGCCGGCGCGCCGTGATCGCGACAGTCCAGCCGCGCCGGGCGAGTTCGAGCGCGACGGCCTCGCCGATGCCCGAGCTCGCCCCGGTGATCCAGGCGACGCCGTCGCCCGGCTGCATTCTCGGTAGGGTCATGCTCTCTCCCGCCGCCGCCAGCCGCCCGGCGTATCTAGGGCCGGCGCGTCAGTGACGGAAGACCTTGCGCAGCAGCCGCATCACCGGTCCGGTCAGTTGCAGCGGCGCGTCGGTGACGGCGAAGCAGAGGCAATCCTCGTCGGCGTCGGCGACCGGGGTGTGGTCGAGATCCGAATCGGCGATGGCGATGTCGCCGCGGCGGTAATGCCCGAGCGGATCGGTGAAGCCGCCCTTGAGCAAAAGCGTCACCTCCTCGCCCTCATGGGTGTGCTGCGGCAGCGCCCTGCCCGCGCGGACCCAGTAGAGCTTGGCCTCGCCGGCTTCCGTCTCCGCGATTCGGTATTCCCTAATTCCGGGCAACCTGCCGCGCCAGGCGATATCGGACGAGCCCTTCCCGATCAGCCTCAGCAGCGGCGCCGGGAACACCGGATCGACTGTCGCGACATCGGGAACCGGCGCATCGGAGCGCGGCTGCGACAGGATATGCGCCAGCATCGCGTCGCGCCGGGCGAGCGGCCGCGGCGCCTGCGCGGCCAGCGCCGAGCCCGCGACCTGCTCCAGCGCCGCCACAAAGCCGCCATTCTCGGGCGAGAGCGCCAGATGGGAGCCGACCAGCGCATGCAGGGGCGGGTTCAGCGCGCCCGCCGCGTAAAGCGCGAGCAGCGCGTCGATCGGCCGGGCGGCGGGATTTTCGACGGCGTGCAGATTCAAGTTCGGAGGCCCTTCTCGCAATGGCCGGCGCTTCGCCGCCGCAGGATGCCGAGCGCGGATTCGAAATGATCTACGCGGCGCAGGCCGGTCTGGATCAGATGGTCCGGGCACATCGCATGCGAGGCTGCGTCCGGCGTGGTGGCGCGGCGTCGCATGACGGTGCAAACTCGCAGCCTTCGGCCGATCCGCGCCGGACCATGCCTGCCATGCACAGTTTTCAGGACGCCACGCCGATGCCGACCGGGTTGCTGTTTCGCGACGACGCATATCTCAGGGAGACGACCGCGCAGGTCGAGGCGGTGACGGAGCGTGGCGCGATCGCGCTCGACCGGACGCCGTTCTACGCCACCGGCGGCGGCCAGCCCGGCGATTCCGGCGTCCTCAGGCTCGCCGACGGGCGCGAGATCGCCATCGGCGCGGCCGTCTACGATCCCGAGGACAGGAGCCGGATCCTGCATGTCCCGCTCGAAGGCCAGGCGGCTCCCGCCATCGGCGAAACCGTCACCGCCGTGCTCGACTGGGAGAGGCGGCTGAAGCGCATGCGCATCCACACCGCGCTGCACCTGCTCAGCGTGGTGCTGCCCTTTCCGGTCACGGGCGGGGCGATCGGCGACGGCGACGGCCGGCTCGATTTCGACATTCCCGAAGGCGGGCTCGACAAGGCCGAGATCGCCGAGGCGCTGAACGCGCTGATCGCGCGCGAGGCGGCGGTGACAGAAAGCTGGATCACGGACGCCGATCTCGACGCCAATCCGGGGCTGGTCAAGACCATGCGCGTGCAGCCGCCGCGCGGCTCGGGCCGGGTGCGGCTTATCGCGATCGGCGACATCGACCTCCAGCCCTGCGGCGGAACCCATGTCCGCAACACCGCCGAGATCGGCCTTGTCGCGGTCACCGATATCGAGAAGAAGGGCAAGCAGAACCGCCGCGTGCGCATCGCGCTGGCTTGAGCGCACCATTCCGGACACTCTCTGCGAGCCGCCCCGGCGCGGCGCAACACTCCCACAGGAAACGCCGACCATGGCCCGTGAAGATGTCTTCGTTTCGACCGACTGGCTCGCCGAGCGCCTCAACGCGCCCGATGTCGTCGTGATCGACGGTTCCTGGTATCTGCCGGTGCATGGCCGCGATCCGCACGCCGAATATGCGCAGGCGCGCATTCCCGGCGCGCTGCGCTTCGACATCGACACCGTCAAGGACGCCAATTCCGACCTGCCGCACATGCTGCCGCGGCCGGAGGCCTTCGCGGCGGCCGTCGGCGCGATGGGCGTTGGCGACGGCATGCGGATCGTCGTCTATGACGGTCTCGGCCTGTTCTCGGCCCCGCGCGTGCGCTGGACCTTCAGGACCTTCGGCGCGGCCGATGTCGTGATCCTCGACGGCGGCTTCCCGAAATGGCGGGCCGAGGGCCGACCGGTCGAGGACTGTCCGCCGCGCGCCCGCGCCGCGCGCAGCTTCACCGCGCGGCTCGACCATTCGGCGG
>JAKFWE010000448.1 GCA_021732895.1 Allobosea sp.
CCGTCTTCTACTTCCTGAACCTGACCTGGGAGACGCTGGAGGGGCTGGTCAAGCACAATGGCCCGCTGACGGACCCGGCAGGCCGGCCGATCGGGCGCTATGCGCGCGTCGGCCTGCCGGCGGCGATCCGCGACCACCAGCTCCGGCAGGACCTCTGGCTCGACAGTCACGCCTCGGCCGAGGCGCAGGCGGCGGCGCTGGCGGACGACATCGCCTATGACGCGCATGATCTCGACGACGGGCTGCGGGCCGGGCTGTTCGGGCTGGACGATGTGCGCGAGGTCCCTTTCCTCGCTGGCCTGCTCGACGAGATCGCCGCGCTGCATCCGGGGCTGGAGAAGGCCCGCGCGACGAACGAACTGGTCCGGCGCGTCATCACCCGCTTCGTCGAGGACGTCATCGCCGAATCGACCCGCAGGCTGGCGCGGCTGGCGCCGGCCGACGCCGACGCGATCCGCCGCGCCGGCGGGCCGGTCGTCGCGTTTTCGGAGGCCGTCACTGCCGCCGAGCGCGACATCAAGGGCTTTCTCTTCCCCAACATGTATCGCCACCCGCGCGTCGGCGCGATCAGGCGACAGGCGGCCGACGTGGTGCAGGACCTGTTCGCGCGTTTCGTGGCGGAGCCGCAGGCGATGCCGGCCGAGTGGGCCGATGGCTGCGACGGGCTCGATGGGCCGGACCGGGCGCGACGCGTCGCCGACTACATCGCCGGCATGACCGACTGGTATGCGCTCGACGAGCATCGCCGCCTGTTTGACGCGACCCCGTCGCTGCGATAGGGCCGGGCGCTTCCCAAGCCAGCCGGCAAGGCCGCGATGAACCTGTTCGAGACCTATTCCGCCCGCGTCGCAGACGCCCTGGCGCGCATGGCGCGGGACGGCGCGATCCCGGCCGGGCTCGATCTCGGGCGCGTCGTCGTCGAGCCGACGCGCGACCCGGCGCATGGCGACCTCGCCTGCAACGCGGCCATGGTGCTGGCGAAGCCGGCCGGCCTGCCTCCGCGCGCGCTGGCGGAGGCGCTGTGCGCCGCGCTCGCGGCCGACGCCGACATCGTCAAGGCCGAAATCGCCGGGCCGGGCTTCATCAACCTGACGCTGGAACCTGCTGTTTTCACGGCGATTCTCAAAGCCGCCGTCGAGGCCGGTCCCGACTATGGCCGGGGTGCGTCCAGGCCGGCGCCGAAGGTCAATGTCGAATACGTCTCGGCCAACCCGACCGGGCCGATGCATGTCGGCCACGGGCGCGGCGCGGTTTTCGGCGACGCGCTCGCCAACATCCTCGCCTTCGCCGGCCACGACGTGACGCGCGAGTATTACGTCAACGACGCCGGCGCGCAGGTCGATGTGCTGGCCCGCTCCGCCTTCCTGCGCTATCGCGAGGCGCTCGGCGAGACGATCGGCGCGATACCGGAAGGATTGTATCCGGGCGATTATCTGGTTTCGGTCGGAGAGGCGTTGGCGGTCAGCCATGGCGAGACGCTGCGTGCGATGCCGGAGGCGGACTGGCTGCCGCTCGTTCGCGCTGCGGCCATCGCCGGAATGATGGCGATGATTCGCCAGGATCTCGCCGCGCTCGGCGTCGTTCACGAGGTCTTCTTCTCGGAGCGCTCCTTGCAGTCGGTCGATGGCGGTCGCGACGCCGTCCGCGCGACGATCGACGATCTTCGCGCCCGCGGCCTGGTTCATGAGGGCCGGCTGCCGCCGCCCAAGGGACAGAAGGACGAGGACTGGGAGGACCGCGAGCAGACCCTGTTCCGGGCCACGCTGTTCGGCGACGACGTCGACCGGCCGCTGCTGAAATCGGATGGCGGCTACACCTATTTCGCCAACGACATCGCCTATCACCGCTCGAAATTCGTGCGCGGATTCGCACGGATGATCGATGTCTGGGGCGCCGACCATGGCGGCTACGTCAAGCGCATGCAGGCGGCGGTGACGGCGGTGACGGGGGGCGAGGGCGCGCTCGACGTCAAACTCTGCCAGCTGGTGCGGCTGCTGCGCGACGGCGAACCGGTCAAGATGTCGAAGCGCTCCGGAGATTTCGTCACGCTGCGGGAGGTCATCGACGAGGTCGGCCGGGACGCCGTGCGCTTCATGATGATCTTCCGCAAGAACGACGCGACGCTCGACTTCGATCTCGCGAAGGTCGTCGAGCAGTCGAAGGAGAACCCGGTCTTCTATGTCCAGTACGCCCATGCCCGCTGCGCCTCGATCTTCAGGCAGGCGCGCGAGGCGTTCCCCGATCTCGACCTCTCGCCGCAAAGCCTGGCGCGCGCCGACCTGGCGCTGCTGACGGACGAGGCCGAGACCGGCGTCGTCAAGATGATCGCCGCCTGGCCGAGGATGATCGAGGCGGCGGCGAGCGCGCACGAACCGCACCGCGTGGCGTTCTTCGTGCACGAATTGGCCAGCGCCTTCCATTCTCTGTGGAACAAGGGCAAAGACTCGCCGCAATTACGGTTCGTTAATCAAACTGATCGACAGTCGACCATGGCGAGACTGGCTTTCGTGCATGCGGTGCGCAGCGTTCTCGCTTCGGGTCTGGCGGTCGTCGGTGTGGCGGCGCCGGAAGAAATGCGCTGACGGCGCGAGCCGGCGGTGCGCGACGGGTCAAGTTGACCTCGCATTGCGTTCAGGCTCCATTCGTGGCGTCGGCGCGCGCTGGAGTGGATCAAGCCATGAGTGAGCCAGCTAGGAACCGTTTCGCCCTCGATCTCGAGGATCTCGAGCGTCAGCTTCGCGGCGCCGCCCAGCCATCGCGGCCGGGGCAGGGCGCCGATCCCCTCGCCGAACTGACCCGGATCGTCGGGCAGGACGATCCGCTGAAGGATCTGTTCGCGCCGAAAGCGCCGCAGCCGCAGCCGCGGCCGGTCGAGATCCAGACCCAAGATCAGTCCCATGCCTACGAACAACCCCATGCCGGATCGGCGGAGGGCGCTTCGTCCTACCCGCAGGCGGCCCCCGCCGTGGCGGCTGCTCCCCCGGCTGACATTCGCGGCGCGCTCGACGAATTCGAGGCGCTCCTGCGGCGCACGGAAGTGGTTCAGCCGCAGGCGGCGGCCGCGCCGTCCGGCCGCGATCTCAGGCTCGTGGAGTTCAACGATCGGGCGGAGCGCTATCGGGATGCCGAACCGGCGGTCGCTCCGGGGCCGCGCGATCTCGACGAAGGGCGCGCGGACGTCTACCAGCCGGCCTATCCGGACGACCAGCTCTCGGCCTTCCCCGAGCAGCCGGAACTGGCCGAGATGGACGCCGCCGAGCTCGAGCCGCGGCGGTCCCGGAAAGGACTTTGGACAGCGGCGGCGTTGATCGCGGTCGGTGCGGTCGGCGTTTCGGCCGCGATGTATTTCCGCGGCGGCTCGTCGTCGACCGGCGGCCAGCCGCCCCTGATCGCCGCCGATGGCGGACCGGTCAAGATCGCGCCGGCCAATCCCGGCGGAACGGAGATCCCGAACCAGAACAAGCAGATCTACGAGCGACCGGAGCAGGCGGCGATCGGGGGCGGCAGGATCGTCAGCCGCGAGGAGCAGCCTGTTGATGTCCAGCAGGCCGCCCGTGCGCTGCCCGCATCCGCTCTGCCAGCCGCGGCGCTGCCCATCGATTCTGCCGCGAGGGCGACGCCTGCGCCCGCTCTTGCGCTCGCGCCGGCGACTCCCGAACCGAGCCAGACTGCGCCAGGCCCGGTCTTGACCCCGCCGCCGGCGATCCAGGGGCTCGGCGAGCCCCGGCGGGTCCGCACCGTGGCGATTCGTCCCGACGGGACGCCGATCCCGGCGCCCGGCGCCAGCGTCGCCTATGCCGCTTCGGACGCGTCCGCGACCGTTTCGGGCGGACCGGTTTCGACCGCAAGTGCGGCGCCGCCTCGCCGCCCGGCCGCCGCCCCTGATGAGCAGAGGACGGCCGAGCCGATCCGGACGCCCGAGCCGGCCAAGCAGCAGGCGCGCGCGACGCCGCAGGCCGCCACCACTCCGGCGCCCGCGCCGGTGCGCGTCGCGAGCCCGCCGCCGACCCCCGCCGCGCCCGCGCCACGCGGCGGCACGGGCGATTTCGCCGTCCAGCTCGCCGCGCCGGGCAGCGAATCCGAGGCGCGCGCCACCTTCTCGGCGCTTCAGCGCAAATATCCGGCGCAGCTTTCCGGCCAGGCGCCGATCGTGCGCCGCACCGAACTCGCCGGGAAGACCGTCTTTCGCCTGAGGGTCGGCCCCTACACGCGCGAGGAGGCGGCGACGATGTGCACGCAGCTGCAATCTGCGGGCGGGCAGTGCTTCATCGCCAAGCTCTGATCGGTCGCGCCCCGTCCCCGCCGGCGCGAGCCGATCGCGATGGCGGCCGGCGGTGATCGCCGGCTCCTTCCGTCGCGACCGGCGTCGAACCCACAGGTCTTGCCGGCGCGTCTCTTGACCGCGTGTGCGGGCGGTCCCTATCCCGATCCATGACCTCGCGCGCCTTCATCGCCGGCTGTCTCGGAACAAGCCTCACATCCGGAGAGCGCGCCTTCTTCAGGGAGGCGCGGCCCTGGGGCTTCATCCTGTTCAGACGCAACATCCATTCGCCCGCGCAGGTCGCGGCCCTGACGGCGCAACTGCGTGACAGCGTGGGCTGGCAGGCGCCGGTCCTGATCGACCAGGAGGGAGGCCGGGTGCAGCGCATGAGCGCCCCGCACTGGCCGGTCTACCCCGCGGCGCGCGCCTTCCTGGCGATCAACGACCCGCTGCGGCAGCGCGAGATCATCCGGCTTTCGGCCCGCCTGATGGCGCATGACCTGAAATCCGTCGGCATCGACGTCGATTGCCTGCCGGTCCTCGATGCGCCGGTCGCCGGCAGCCACGACGTCATCGGCGATCGCGCCTATGCGCACGACCCCGACCGGGTGGCGCAGCTCGGGCGCGCCGCGGCCGAAGGCCTGCTGGCGGGTGGCGTGCTGCCGGTGATCAAGCACATGCCGGGGCATGGCCGGGCGAGGGCGGACAGCCATCACGACCTGCCGGTGGTCGAGGCATCGCTCGAGACGCTGCGCGGCCATGATTTCAGGCCCTTCCGCCATCTCGCCGACATGCCGCTGGCCATGACCGCGCACGTGCTGTTCACCGCGCTGGACCCCCGGCGTCCGGCCACCGTTTCCCGCCCCATCGTCACCGGGATCATGCGCGGCGAGCTCGGCTTCGACGGCCTGATCATGACCGACGACATCTCGATGAAGGCGCTGTCGGGCAGCTTTGCGCAAAAGTCGCGCGCCGCGATTCGCGCCGGCGTCGATCTCGTGCTGCACTGCCACGGCGTCATGGAGGAAATGGTCGCGGTCGCCGATTCCGTGCCGATGATGACCGGGGCGCGGGCGCGCCGCGCCGCCAATGCGCTGGCGCGGATCCGCCATGAGCCCGAGCCGCTCGATGTGGACGAGACGCGTGCGCAGGTCGCCGCCGCCCTTGCCATCGCTGGCTGATCGGCCGACCTTGCGCAGGGGCTGGAGGGGGGCGCGCCGCCATGGCCGCTGAATTGCCGTTCGAGGAAGAGAGCCGCGCGGGCGCCGAGCCGTCGCTCGTCGTCGATGTCGATGGCTATGAGGGCCCGCTCGATCTGCTGCTCGAGCTGGCGCGGCGGCAGAAGGTCGATCTGTCCCGCATCTCGATCCTGGCGCTCGCCGAGCAGTATCTCGTCTTCGTCGAGCAGGCGCGGGCGCTGCGGCTCGAACTCGCGGCCGACTATCTCGTCATGGCGGCCTGGCTGGCCTATCTGAAGTCGCGGCTGCTGCTGCCCGAACCGCGCAAGGACGACGAGCCGAGCGCCGCCGATCTCGCCACGGCGCTGGCGCTGCGCCTGCGCCGGCTGGAGGCGATCCGCGGCGCGGCGCGACGGCTCGGATCGCGCGAGCGTCTCGGTCAGGACGTCTTCGCGCGCGGCCAGCCCGAAGGCGTCGTCGCCGCCGGCGGGCCGGTCTGGCAGGCGGAGCTCTACGATCTGCTGACGGCCTACGCGCAGCAGCGCCAGAAGCGCGTGCAGGGGCACATCTCGGTCGGCCAGCGGCTGGTCTGGTCGCTGGTCGAGGCGCGCGAAGCGCTGTCGCGACTCGTCGGCGAGGCCGGCGAGTGGACGGCGCTCGACCCGTATCTCGCGCGCTACATGCGCGCTCATGGCCTCGGCAGGAAGGAGATGGGCCCGACGGTCCGCGCCTCCTCGCTTTCGGCGATGCTCGAGATGGTTCGCGAGGGGCTCGTCGATCTGCGGCAGGACCGGGCCTTCGCGCCGCTTTATGTCCGCCGCCGCTCGGCTCGGCCGGCCACGCTGCCGCTGGCGGCGGGGGGCTGAGGCGATGACGGTTGTCGAACGCACCGACGACGGCGTTTTCGTCGATGACGAGGCGCTGGCGCAGGCGAGCCGGATCGTCGAGGCCCTGCTGTTCGCCTCCGCCGCGCCGCTGTCGGAGG
>JAKFWE010000353.1 GCA_021732895.1 Allobosea sp.
CCCAAGCCTTGCGCCATGACCACGATCCCGCTGCCGCTTCCCGCCCGCCGCCCCGTAATGTCGGTTCTGGCGGCGTTGAGCGTCGCCCATCTGCTGAACGACCTCGTCCAGTCGATGATCCCGGCGCTGTATCCGCTGCTGAAGCAGACCTACCAGCTCGACTTCATGCAGATCGGGCTGATCACGCTCGCCTTCCAGGTCACCTCCTCGCTGCTTCAGCCGCTGCTCGGCTTCCTGACCGACCGCAAGCCCTGGCTTTACGCCATGGTGGCGGGCATGGGCTCGACGCTGATCGGCCTGATCACCCTGTCCTATGCGCAGAGCTACGGGGCGGTGCTGGTCGCGGCCGGCCTGATCGGGCTGGGCTCGGCGGTGTTCCACCCCGAGGCGACGCGCATGGCGCGCCATGCCGCGGCAGGCCGGCAGGGGCTGGCGCAGGGCGTCTTCCAGGTCGGCGGCCACACCGGCTATGCGATTGGCCCGCTGCTGGCGGCGGCGATCGTCGTGCCGCGCGGCCAGGAGAGCCTGGCCTGGTTCTCCGGCGTCGTGCTCGTCGCCATGCTGCTGATGGCCTGGACGGCAGGCCGCTACAGCGCCTTGCGCCGCGAGCAAGGGGCGGCGAAGAGCCATGGCGACGATGTCGCCGGCCATGGCCTGTCTTCGGTCCGCGTGCTGTTTGCGATGGCGGTGCTGATCCTGCTGCTCTTCTCGAAGAACGCCTACACCGCCGCCTTCACCTCCTATTACACCTTCTATCTGATCGAGCGTTTCGGCGTGAGCGTGCAGCTCTCGCAGATCATGCTGTTCGTCTACCTCGTCGTCGGGGCCGCCGGCGTCATCATCGGCGGCATGATCGGCGACCGGATCGGCCGCGACCGGGTGATCTGGCTCTCGATCCTCGGCACGCTGCCCTTCGCGCTCATGCTGCCGCAGGCCGATCTGTTCTGGACAGGCGTGCTCAGCATCGTCATCAGCTTCGTGATGGCGAGCGCCTTCTCGGCGATCCTGATCTACGCGATCGACCTTGCGCCGCACCGGGTCGGGCTGGTCGGCGGGCTGTTCTACGGGCTGGCTTTCGGCCTCGGCGGCGTCTGCGCCGCCGGCCTCGGCATCCTCGCCGACAGGGTCGGCATCGTCGAGGTGTTCAGGCTCTGCGCCTGGCTGCCGGCGCTGGGTCTGCTGACGTTTCTGCTGCCGCGCCGCGCACGGCACGTTTGAGGTCGCTTAGCGGGTCGTCGCGACCGTCAGTTGCAAACCTTCGGCCTGCTGGAGACTGCGCAGCACCGAGAACAGGTTCGCCGCAGTCGGGTTGCCTTTTGGCCCAAGCATCCGCATCAGGCTCTTCGACGGCGTACCGGTTTGCGCTGCCAACTCCTCGAAGCCGATCGTCGCATTAACATAATCGCGCAGCACGGCTTTACCTGTCTGGATGTCGCCCGAAAGAAAGAGAGCCACGGCTTCTTCCAGCAGGCTCTGGCGAAAACCCGCGTCGCGCGCGATGCGCGCCGCGACGGTTTCCTTGAAGCTGCGGGTTAGTGCCATTTCAATGTGGTCCGTGATCGAGGCGTGTCTGATAATCGTCCCAGCGTGCGCGTGCCCGTTCAATGTCGCTGTCCTGCCGCCGTTTGGTTCCACCGGCCAAAAGGATGACGAGTCGATCACCCCTTCGTCCGAAGTAGACCCTGTAGCCCGGTCCAAAATGGATCCAATACTCCAGAAGCCCCGATCCGAGCGCTTTTACATTGGACAGGTTGCCCTGCCCAATCCGCGACAGCGCGATCGTCACCTTGGTGGCGGCCAAGCCGTCGAGATCGTCGAACCAGCCTGCGAACGGGCTCTTTCCGTTCGCATCCAAGTATTCGACGATGTCGATCATAATAGTGGCTTATGCGTTACCAATCAAGCCGTCATGGGGCGTCACGCCATGAACTGCCCGCCATTGACGGCGAACGTCGCCCCCGTCGCGAAGGAGCCGTGCTCCGAGGCGAGCCAGACCACCATCGAGGCGATCTCCTCAGGCTTGCCGAGCCGTCCGGCTGGAATGCCGGCGATCACGCGCTTCAGCGCCTCCTCTGGCATCGCCGAGACCATGTCGGTGCCGATATAGCCCGGCGTGATCGCGTTGACGGTGATGTTCTTGTTGGCGTTCTCCTGCGCCAGCGCCTTGACGAAGCCGATGTCGCCGGCCTTGGCGGCGGAGTAGTTGACCTGCCCCATCTGGCCCTTCTGGCCGTTGATCGAGGAGATCACGATGATCCGGCCGAAGCTGCGCGCCCGCATGCCCTCGATCACGGGCCGCGTCATGTTGAACAGCGAATCGAGATTGGTGCGGATGACGGCCGACCACTGGTCCTTGGTCATCTTGTGGAAGAAGCCGTCGCGCGTGATGCCGGCATTGTTGACGAGGATGTCGACCGGCCCGAGATCGGCCTCGACCTTGGCGACGCCCGCCGCGCAGGCGTCGAAATCGCCGACATCCCACTTGAACACGGGAATGCCGGTCTCGGCCTGAAACTTCGCCGCCGCCTCGTCATTGCCGGCATAGCTGGCGGCGACCTTGTAGCCGGCCTCCTGCAAGGCCCGGCTGATCGCAGCGCCGATGCCGCGCGTCCCTCCCGTCACCAACGCCACTTTCGTCATGGGCCATTCCTCCTTTTCGGCAGTCTTCGCGACCGCGCTCTCGTTCTGAAGACGTGATGTCGGGCGGACGGACGCGCTCGACGCCCGCTCCGCGCTCAGCCCCGTTCGATCGCCATGGCGACGCCCATGCCGCCGCCGATGCACAAGGTCGCGAGGCCCTTCTTGGCGTCGCGCTTCGCCATTTCGTGAAGCAACGTGACCAGAACGCGCGCGCCCGAAGCGCCGATCGGATGGCCGATCGCGATCGCGCCGCCATTGACGTTGACGATGTCGGCGTTCCAGCCGAGGTCCTTGTTCACCGCCATGGCCTGCGCGGCGAAGGCTTCGTTGGCCTCGACGAGCTCCAGATCGGAGACGCTCCAGCCGGCCTTCTCCAGCGCCTTGCGGGTGGCCGGGATCGGGCCGGAGCCCATGATCGCCGGATCGACGCCGGCGGTCGCCCAGGAGGCGACGCGAGCCAGAGGCTTTAGGCCCCGCTTTTCCGCTTCCTTCGCGCTCATCAGCACGAGCGCGGCGGCGCCGTCATTGATGCCGGACGCGTTGCCGGCGGTGACGGTGCCGTCCTTGGAGAAGGCGGGCTTGAGCTTGGCCATCGCCTCGAGCGTCGCGCCATGGCGCGGATACTCGTCGTCGGAGACGACCACGTCGCCCTTGCGGGTCGAGACGGTGAAGGGGACGATCTCGTCCTTGAACTTGCCGGCCTTCTGGGCGGCCTCGGCCTTGTTCTGCGAGGCGGTCGCGAACTTGTCCTGCTCCTCGCGGCTGATCTGCCATTTGGTCGCGACGTTCTCGGCGGTGGTGCCCATGTGGTAGCCGTGGAAGGCGTCCCAGAGCCCGTCCTTCAGCATGGTGTCGACGAATTTCAGGTCGCCCATCTTGGTGCCGTTGCGCAGATGCGCGCCGTGCTGCGACATCGACATCGATTCCTGGCCGCCGGCCACGATGATGTCGGCGTCGCCGTTGGCGATCTGCTGCAGACCGATCGCGACGGCGCGCAGGCCCGAGCCGCAGAGCTGGTTCAGGCCCCAGGCGGTCGCCTCCTGCGGGATGCCGGCCTTCATCGCGGCCTGACGGGCCGGGTTCTGGCCCTGACCGGCAGTCAGGATCTGACCCATGATGACCTCGTCGACATCGGCGGGATCGACCTTGGCCCGGGCCAGCGCTTCCTTGATGGCTGCGGCTCCAAGTTCATGGGCCGGCGTGTTGGCAAAGGCGCCGTTGAAGGCGCCGACCGCCGTGCGCGCCGCGCCGACGATGACGATATCGGTATCAGCCATGGGAGGGTTCCTCGCTCGTTGTCGCTGCGGCCCGCTCTCGCGCCGGGCCACCCGGTTCGGCTCGCACCTTTCAAGGCCGCCGCGGTTGCGTCAAGTGATCCGAAGGATGCGCAAGACGCCATTCGATTTGGCGCGGCGCACGAAATTGCTCTCAAGAGGTGCATGTTCAGCGCATGTTCGGGCTCGATCTTGCGCTGCACGCTCAAAAAACTTGCTAGACGCCGCTGACAGGCTATCGTCGGAGGCGGGAAGACCGTTTCGTTCGGCGCCGTCGCGATTTTCGCGGGCGCATGCGAGCCAACGTCATGCAGGATCTGATGGCCAGCGACAAAGAACCGACCGTCATCAAGAAATACGCCAATCGCCGTCTCTACCACACGGGAACGAGTTCCTACGTCACGCTGGAAGACCTCGCCGGGCTGGTCCGCGGCGGCGAGGATTTCGTCGTTTACGACGCCAAGTCGGGCGATGACATCACGCGCTCCGTGCTGGCCCAGATCATCTTCGACGAGGAGAGCAAGGACGGGCAGAACCTGCTGCCGATCGCCTTCCTGCGCCAGCTCATCCGCTTCTACGGCGACAGCATGCAGGCGCTGGTGCCGCGCTATCTCGAGTTCTCGATGGACAACCTGACGAGGGACCAGAACCAGTTCCGTGAGCAGATGGCCAAGGCTTTCGCCGGCGGCCCCTTCGCCGGCGGCGCGCTCGACGCGATCCAGGCGCAGTCGCGGGCCAACATGCAGATGTTCACCGAGGCGTTCAGGCTGTTCAATCCCTTCGCCGCCGCCGCGGCGAACGCGAAGGCGGAGACGACGCCCGCCGCCAAGGGCGACGAGCTCGGCGAGCTCAAGCGCGAGCTCGGCGAGATGCGCGAGCGGCTGGACAAGCTGTCCCGCTCGAAATGAACGACGCCTCGACGCCCGAGCCGTGGCGATGGTCGGAGGAGGAGTGGCGCGGCCGGGTCGAGCGCGTGCGGGCGGGGCGCAACCTCAAGCCGGACTCATGGCCCGGCGGCGCGCGCTGCGCAGTGGCGCTGTCCTTCGACGTCGATCACGAGACCAACGAACTGCGCGACGGCGGCCGCTCGGTCGGGCGGCTGTCCTGGGGGCAATACGGCAATCGCGTCGGCATGCCGAAAATCCTCGGGCTGCTGCGGCGCGAAGAGATCACCGCGAGCTTCTTCGTGCCGGCCGTGACGGCCCTGCTCTACCCCGACGAGCAGCGCCGCGTCATCGCGGAGGGCCACGAGATCGGCCTGCATGGCTGGATTCACGAACTCAACACGGCCGTTCCCGCGGCGGCCGAGCGCGATCTGCATTTCCGCGCGGCCGATGCGCTGGAGGCGGTGACGGGCGTCCGCCCGGTCGGCATGCGCACGCCGTCCTGGGACTTCTCCGAGGCGACCCTGTCGATCCAGCGCGAGCTCGGCCTGCTCTACGACAGCTCGCTCTTCGCCGATGACGATCCCTATGAGCTGGTCGAGAAGGGCGAGCCGACGGGCATCGTCGAGCTGCCGGTCGAGTGGGTCCGCGACGACGCGGTCTATTTCAACATGCACCGCTTCCAGGCGCTGCGGCCCTACACCGCGCCCGAGACCGTGTTCGACATCTTCCGCCGCGAGTTCGACGGGGCCTGGGAGGAACGCGGGCTCTTCCTTTTGACCATGCACCCGCATGTCATCACCTATCGCTCGCGCATCTGGATCCTCGAGAAACTGATCGCGCACGCCAGGGCGAAGGGCGGCGTCTGGTTCGCCAGCCACGCCGCGATCGCCGCCCATGTGAAGGCGCAGGCCGGGCTCTGAGACCCGGCGTTTCGTCGAGCCCTCGGGGAACTCTCGCCCGATTCCAGCCGTTTTCAGTTCATGGCGGGTTCGGCGCCCGAAGGCGCAGCTGCGCCCGACAGCGCTGACGCGCCCCATCGGAAACGGAACGGATTCCATGAAACGCACCCGAAACTGGTTTTTGATCGGCACGATTCTGCCTGCGCTCACGCTCGCCCAGGCCGGCCTTGCCGCGCCTGCGGCCGGCGGGCCGAGCCGGCTCGCCCAAGCTCCCACGCCATCCGACGACGCGCCGGGCAGACCGCGCCGGCAAGACCGGCCGGAACAGGAACGGGGCCGGAGTCGCGGCGGCGCCGAGGCGCGTCCGGAGGCCCGCCCCGACCGCGCGCCGGGCGCCGAACGGCCACGGCCGGAACGCCCTGCCGGCGCCGAGCGCCCGGCGGCCTCCCAGCCGGCCGCTCCCGTGGCGCCCCGGCCGGCTCCGGTTCCGCCCGCGGCCGCTCCAGCCCAGCCGGCTCCGCCGCGCGCCGCGCCCGTGCCGCCAGCGGCCGCTCCCGCCCAGCCCACCGCGCCGAGGC
>JAKFWE010000138.1 GCA_021732895.1 Allobosea sp.
GGCCTCGCCCGCGGCCAGGGCCGCGGGCGAGGCCATCGGGATCACCAGTCCGGCCTCGTGTTCGCGGACGATGTCGCGCTGAAAGGGCAGGTCCGTCACGATAACCGGCGTCCCGCTCGCCATCGCCTCGAACAGCTTCAACGGCGCGACGCCGGTGCCGAGATGCCCCGCGGTGTCCTCGGTGATCGAGAGCGCGGCGACGGCGCCGCGCAGATGAGCCGCGACGTCCTTCGGCGGCCTGCGGCCGAGCCAGCGGATGCGGGGTCCGAGTTCGGCGTTCCTGAGGCGATCGCGCTCGACGCCGTCGCCGATGACGACGAGTGCGAGATCCTCCGGCCAGGCCGGCTCGCGGGTCGCGGCGACCATGGTCGCGATGCCGTGCCAGGCGGTCAGGCCGCCGACGAAGGCAATGTAGCGCGCCGGTTCGTCGGGGCGCTGCCCGTCGGGCGTGAACAGCCTGACATCCGCGCCGTTGGTGACGACGCCGACGCGCTCGTGCCCCGCCTGCGTTTCCGCCCAGCCGCGAAGCCCGTCCGTGACGACGAAGACATGCGCCGCCATCCGCATCTGGCTGCCGTAGAGCCAGCCGATCAGCGGGGCGAGCCAGGCGAGCCGACGATAGGTCACGAAGATGTCGGCGGGGAGACCATTGATTTCCTGGAACACCGGGACGCCGCGCAGGCGGGCCCAGAACGAAGCCGGCCAAGCCGCGAAATGGGCGCGCATGTAGACGCCGTCGCACGAGCCCAGCCGGCGCATCAGCGTCCATTGCGCGCGGCCATAGTCGAGAAGCCGCGTCAGATAGCCCGCCCCCGAGCTCGCGCCGCCACGGCTGGTCGCGATCAGCTCGACCTGCCAGCCGATCTCGCGCAGGCCGGCGATGATCTCGTGGACATGGGTGTATGTCGCCTGGCCCTCTCGCGGCGTTTCCAGCGAGAGGTACAGCAGGCGGCGTCCCGCGATCACGCCGCCGAAGCCTCGCGCTTCAGCGCGTCGCGGACGCTCTCGATGATGTAATCCTGCGTCGTCTCGTCGAGGTAGGGGTGCATGGGCAGGGAGATCACCTCTTGCGCGACGCGCTCCGAGATCGGCAGGCCGTTGCCGGCGACGGGGAAGTGCTTGTAGGCGGTCTGCTGGTGCAGCGGCTTGGGATAGTAGACCGTCGTCGGCACGCCCTTGGCCTGGAGCGCCGCCTGGAAGGCGTCGCGGCGACGGCTGTCGACGCGGATCGTGTACTGCGCCCATGTCGAGACGCAGCCCGGCATGACGCGCGGCGTCGCGACGACGTCGGCGAGCGCGGCCGTGTAGCGAGCCGCGACGCGCTGGCGCTTCTCGATCTCTTCCGCATAGACCTTGAGCTTCTCGATCAGCACCGCGGCCTGGATGGTGTCGAGCCGCGAGTTCACGCCGACGCGGACATTGTCGTATTTGTAGGAGCCCTTGCCGTGGAAGCGCAGCGAGCGCAGCAGCGCGGCCTGCTCGTCATCGTCGGTGAGAATCGCGCCGCCATCGCCGTAGCAGCCGAGCGGCTTGGCCGGGAAGAAGCTCGTGGTGGCGAAATCGCCGATGCTGCCGGCGATGCGGCCCTTGTAGGCGGCGCCGTAGCCCTGCGCCGAATCCGCGATCAGGACGAGCCCGTTCTCCCGGCAGAAAATCTCGATCGGGTCGTAGTCGGCGGCCTGTCCGAACAGGTCCACGGTGATCAGCGCGCGCGGCGTGAGGCCGTTCTGCTTCGCCGTCGCCAGAGCGGCTGCGAGCCCGCCGGGATCGATGTTGTAGCTCTCCTCGGCGATCTCGGCGAAGACCGGCGTGGCGCCCATCCAGGCGACGACCTCGGCCGTCGCCGCGAAGGTGAAGCTCGGGCAGATCACCGCGTCGCCCGGACCAATCCCCAGCGCCTCGAGCACGAGGATCAGCGCGTCGGTGCCGTTGGCGACGCCGATCGCGTGCCTGGCGCCGCAAAAGGCGGCGAGCCCGGTCTCGAACTGCTCGACCTGCCGGCCGAGGATGTAGTTGCCTTCGCGAACGACCTCCAGAATGGCGTCTTCCATCGCCTGGCCGATATGCCGGCGCTGGGCCTTGAGGTCGATGAACTCGATCCTGGGAGCGTCGCTCATCACACAATCTCCTCGAGGGCGTCCGGCCCGGTCTGGCGATAGCGCCGGCCGGTTTCGGGACAAATGAGGTCGGCGCCGAGCTTGGCGCCGGCATGGCCCATCCAGCCGATCCGGCGCGCGGGCACGCCGGCCATCATGGCGTAGTCGGGCACGTCCCGCGTCACGACCGCGCCGGCCGCGATGAAGCAATAGGCGCCGAGGGTATGGCCGCAGACGATGGTCGCATTGGCGCCGATGCTCGCGCCCTTCCGGACCAGCGTGCGGCGGAACTCCGATTTCCGATTGAGGAAGGCGCGCGGATTGTTGACGTTGGTGAAGACGCAGGACGGGCCGCAGAAGACATCGTCCTCGAGTTCGACGCCGTCATAGAGCGCGACATTGTTCTGGATCTTGCAGCCGTCGCCCACCGACACGCGCGGGCCGACCATGACGTTCTGGCCGAGCACGCAGTCGCGGCCGATCGTGGTCTGTCCGAGCACATGCACGAAGTGCCAGATCTTGCTGCCGGCGCCGATCGACACGCCGTCGTCGATATAGGCGCTTTCATGGATCTTCGCGCCCGGAAAGCGGGGATCGTCGCGCATCTGCCCGGAGACGGCCATCGGGGTCAGGCCCTGAGGTGCTTGTCGACGAACGGATGACGCTCGGCCGAGGCGGTCACCGGCAGGTTGCGGAACTGGGAGACGACCTCGACGCAGAACCGGACGTCATCGAGGCCGTAGCCCTTGCCCGCGAGAATTTCCTCATAGCTGCGCGTATGCAGATCGGTGAAGCCTTCGGAGAACTCGACCTCCTCGCCATCGAGCGTGATCGAGCGATAGGTGGTCTTCTTGCCCTTGACGTCGTCGGGCAGGTCGTTCGCATCGACCGACAGGAACCAGCGCACGTCGGCCTTCTCGTAGGACAGCATGCCGCCGGCGCGGCCGGGTTCGCGCAGGCTCGCGGTCTGCGACTGGAGCGGCCCGAAGACATAGGCCAGCATGTCGAAGAAATGGACGCCGATATTGGTGGCGACGCCGCCGGACTTGCTGTCGTCGCCCTTCCACGAGGCGAAATACCAGCGGCCGCGCGAGGTGATGTAGGTCAGATCGACGGCATGGCGCTCGTTCGACCGGGCGACGCGCTCCTTGAGCGCCTGGATCGCGGGGTGGAGGCGAAGCTGAAGGATCGTGTTGATCTTGCGGCCGGTATGCCGCTCGATCTCGGCCAGCCCGTCGATATTCCAGGGATTGAGAACCAGCGGCTTCTCGCAGATGACGTTGCAGCCGGCGCGCAGGCCGAAGCGGATATGCGCATCATGCAGATAGTTCGGCGAGCAGACGCTGACATAGTCGATGTCCTCGCCGCGGCGGTGCAGCTTGTCGACATGCCGGTCGAAACGCTCGAACTCGGTGAAGAAATGCGCCTGCGGGAAATGGCTGTCGATGACGCCGACGGAATCGTTGGGGTCGTAGGCGACCTTGAGATCGCCGCCGACCGCCTTCATCGCCAGCATGTGGCGCGGGGCGATGTAGCCGGCGGCGCCGATCAGGGCAAAACTCGTCATCGTGTCGTTCCCGGTTTCGTCCGTCGCGCCGTGCCGGCGTCCGGTCGGTGGCGTCTCAGGCCTTGAAGACGTTGTCGGCGCTGACGCCGGCGCGGGCGCAGGCGTTGCGCGTGTCGATCACGAGCTTCGAATGCGCGACGAGCGACGCGTAGTCGACGTCGTCGTGGTCGGTGGCGATCAGGACGGCGTCGAAACTCGCGAGCGATTCACGGCTGACCGAGACGCTCTTGCGCCCGGTCAGGTCGGCATGCTCGCGCGTCGGCGGGATCACCGGAATGAACGGGTCGTGGAACTCGACATGGGCGCCGCGCTTCTCGATCAGCTCGATCAGCTTGAGCGAGGGGCTCTCGCGCATGTCGTCGATGTTCTTCTTGTAGGCGATGCCCATGACCAGGATCCTGGCGTCGCTGAGGTTCTTGCGGCCCTTGGTGTCGAGCAGCTGGGCGAGGTCCGCCACCACGCGATAGGGCATGCGTGAATTGATCTCGCCGGCGAGCTCGATGAAGCGCGTGGCGATGTCGTATTCGCGCGCCTTCCAGGTCAGGTAGAAGGGGTCGATCGGGATGCAGTGGCCGCCGAGCCCCGGGCCCGGATAGAACGGCATGAAGCCGAAGGGCTTGGTCTTGGCGGCGTCGATCACTTCCCAGACGTCGATCCCCATCGCCGCGTAGACGACCTTGAGCTCGTTGACGAGGGCGATGTTGACGGCGCGGAAAATGTTCTCGGTCAGCTTCACGGCCTCGGCGGTCGCGGTCGAGGAGACCGGCACGGCCCTGACGACGAGCGCGCCATAGAGCGCCATCGACATTTCGAGCGCCGCCGCGCCGTCGCCGCCGACGACCTTGGGGATCGTCGAGGTGCCGAAATCGGGGTTGCCCGGATCCTCGCGCTCGGGCGAAAAGGCGAGAAAGAACTCCTCGCCGCTCTTCAGGCCGGTCGCCTTTTCGAGGATGGGGCGCATCACCTCGTCGGTGGTGCCGGGATAGGTGGTCGATTCGAGAACGACGAGCTGGTCCTTGCGCAGGCGCCGGCCGATCGCCTCGGTCGTCCTGACGACATAGGAGAGGTCCGGCTCGCGATATTTGGTGAGGGGGGTCGGCACGGCGATGAGCAGCGCATCGGGCTCCGCCATGCGGTCGAAATCGGTGCTCGCCTCGAAACGCTTGTCCTTCACGCCCTCGATGATGAGGTCCATCGGGATGTGCTTGATCGCGCTGCGGCCGGCGTTCAACTGATCGACGCGGTTCTGGTCGATGTCGAAGCCGATGACGCGGAAGCCCTGCCGCAAGGCCGCCAGCGCGAGCGGAATCCCGACATAGCCGAGGCCCACGATGCCGATGACCACGGTGCGGTCATTGACACGCTCGACGAAACGCTGCGCGGCTGGCGAACTCACAATCAACCTCGATCCCGGTTGGGAAAATCTGTCATGGCTTTGAGAGCCGCAGCTTTTTCCAGACTTCGCCGGAGGCGTCAATACGATCGCCCGCGTTTCGCCACTGTGCTCCCGAATGCCCGTCGGGACGCAAAAAGACCGCCCGGCATCCGTGCCGCGCCCATGCGGGCGCCGGATACGCACCGGCGCTGCGCGAGCGGCGTCCGGCGCCCTGGCGCCATTCGCGGCGTCAGAGCTTCTTTCCGTCCTTGCCGAACTGCTTCAGGAACGCCGTGAGATCGGCGATCTCTTTCTCGTTCCTGATCCCGGCGAAGACCATCTTGGTGCCGGGGATCTTCGCCCTCGGGTCCTTGATGTACTCGGCGAAGACCGGTTCGTCCCAGGTGATCGCGGCGTTCTTGTTGGCGGGCGAGTAGCTGTAGCCTTCCACCGTGCCGGAGGTGCGGCCGAACAGCCCGTTGAGCTGCGGGCCGACGCCGTTCTTCGCGGTCTCGCCGAGCTGGTGGCAGGCGCGGCACTTGTTCCAGGAGCGTTCGCCGGCGGCGATGTCCTGCGCGAGGCTCGGCGTGGCCGTGAGCGCGCCCAGGAGCAGGGCGGCGGAGGTCAGGCGTGTCATGCGGCGTCCTTCGTTCGGGTTTCGTCCAGCGGGGACAGCGGCGCCTCAGGAGAACATGTCGGCGGTGATGCCGGCATACCAGCCCATGTTCTCGGCCTGCGTCTCCTTGCGCAGCTGATCGCTTTCGCCGGGCCTGGAGACGAAGGTTTCGGTCGCGGTGATCTTGCCGTCCTTCGGCTCGTAGCGCCCGCCGACCTTGATCGCGTCGTCGGTGTCGACCAGCGACCAGCAGGTGTTGACGTAGCGCGCCGGAAAGGTGCGGGCGTTTGTCAACTCGCCGCGGATCACCATGGCCGCGACCTTGGCCTGGCTGTTGGCCGAGAAAGCGGATTTGGGCATGTCTCCGGCGATGCAGGCGTCGCCGAGCACGAAGATGTTGGCGTCGGCCGTCGATTTCATCGTCGCCGCGTCGATGGCGCAGTAGCCGCCGGCGGGGGCGAGGCCAGCGCTGCGTGCGATCTCTCCGGCCATCTGGGCCGGAATGACGTTGACGAAGGCGCAGTCCTTGTAGGTCTCGAAGCCGGTGACGACGGTGTTGGTCTTCGGATCGACCGATTTGACGCCGTCATGCACCTTCGGGCCGAGCCA
>JAKFWE010000028.1 GCA_021732895.1 Allobosea sp.
GGCCTTCCGCCGCACAGGATCGCCAGCCTGGGGCTGACCCGGACCTTCCAGCTATCGCGCGAGCTCGGCCGCCTGACCGTGATCGAGAATTTGATGCTGGCCGCGCCGCGCCAGCGCGGCGAGCGCCTGTGGCGGGCGCTGACCGCGCGCGCCGCGATCCGCCGAGACGAGGCGGCGCTCGCCCGGCGTGCGCGCGAGGTCCTCGATCTCGTGAGCCTCGGCCGGCTCGGCGACGAACTGGCGGCGAATATCTCGGGCGGCCAGAAGAAGCTGCTCGAACTCGGCCGCGCCCTGATGACCGATTGCCCGCTGATCCTGCTCGACGAGCCGGGCGCCGGCGTCAATCCGGCTCTGATGTCGACGCTGATGGACGCGATCGCGAGGCTGAACCGGGAGCTCGGCCGGACCTTCCTGATCGTCGAGCACGACATGGAGCTGATCGGCCGCCTATGCGATCCGGTCATCGTGATGACCGAGGGTCGGTTGCTGACGCAGGGGCGCTTCGAAGAGGTCAGGCGCGAGCGCGCCGTCGTCGAAGCCTATCTCGGGAGCAAGGCATGAGCAACGACGCGCCGCTCCGGATCGAGGGCCTGCGCGCCGGATATGGCCAGGCGGACATCGTCCATGGCGTCTCGCTGTCGGTCGCGCGCGCCGAGATGGTGACCATCATCGGCCCCAACGGCGCGGGCAAATCGACCTTGCTGAAAGCCGCCGCCGGCGCGGTCCGGCCGCGTCCGGGCTCCTCCGTGACGGTCGCCGGCCGCGAGGTCGCGGGCCTGCCGGCGAGCGAGATCGCGCGCGCCGGCGTCGCCTACGTGCCGCAGGAGGCCAACGTCTTCCGCAGCCTGAGCGTGCGCGAGAACCTCGAGCTCGGGGCCTGGAGCGATCGTCGCCGCATCGCTGACGGGCTGGCGCGCGTGCACGCGATCTTTCCGGTGCTTTCGGAGCGCGCCGGCGCGCGCGCCGGCCTGCTCTCGGGCGGACAGCGGCAGATGGTGGCCTTCGCCATGGCGCTGATGCTGGAGCCGGCGGTGCTGCTGCTCGACGAGCCCTCCGCCGGCCTTTCGCCGGTCATGGTCGACCAGATGTTCGAGGCGATCATCGCCGTCAACCGCACCGGCGTCGCCATCCTGATGGTCGAGCAGAACGCGGTCCAGGCGCTGAAGATTTCGAACCGGGGCGTGGTCATGGCGGCCGGCGCCGTCGCCGCCACCGGGACGGCGGCCGACCTGCTCGCCGACCGTTCGGTCGCCGAACTCTACCTCGGAGCGGCGCGATGATCGGCCAGCTGATTCTCAACGGCTTCATCAACGCGGCCCTGCTGGCCCCGCCGGCGGTGGCCTTCACCATCCTGTTCGGCATCCTGAAATTCCCCAACTTCGCGATCGGGGCCTATGTCACGGTCGGTGCTTTCGCCGCCTTCGCGGTCAACGTTCAGCTCGGCCTGCCGATCTGGGTCGCGGTGGTGGGCGCGATGGCGGCTGGCGCGGCTGTCGCGTGGCTCAGCGACGCGCTGGTGTTCAAGCCGCTGCGCGGACACGCGCCGGTCACGCTGCTGGTGGTCTCAATCGCGGTCGCCTTCATCCTCGAGCAGTGCGTGCGTCTGTTCTATGGCGGCAATGTCCGGGGCTTCGATCTCGCCCTCGAGCGGCCGATGCGCCTCTGGGGCCTGCGGATCACGAAGGAGCAGCTCGAGATTCTGGTCATCTCGGCCGTCATCACGCTCCTGGTTCACCTTCTGCTGACCTATACGGCGGTCGGCAAGGCGATGCGCGCCACCGCCGACAATCCAGGCCTGGCGGAGGTGCGCGGCATCCCGCACCGGCGCATCGCCGTGTTCACCTGGCTGCTCTGCGGCGCGATCTTCGGCCTGTCCGGCTTCCTCGCCGGGCTCGACCTCGTCATCGAGCCGCATATCGGCTGGAATCTGACGATCCCGATCTTCGCCGCCGCCATCCTCGGCGGCATCGGCTCGGCCGGCGGCGCGCTGCTCGGCGCGATCCTCGTCGGCATCGCCGAGGAACTGACCGTTCTGGTGCTGCCGACGACCTACAAGGTCGCGGTCGGCTTCCTGATCATCACGATCCTGCTGCTGTTTCGTCCGCACGGATTGTTCGGCCAGGCGGAGATCAAGAAATGAGCGCCTATCTCGTCGCGATGGCGACCTATGTCGGCTTCTTCATGATCCTGGCGCTGGCGCTCAACCTGCAATGGGGCATGACCGGCATGGTCAATTTCGGCATTGCCGGATTCTATGCGCTCGGGGCCTACGCCAGCGGCATCCTCACGGCCAAGGCCGGTTGGCCGGTCGGCTTCGGCATGCTCGCCGGCGCGGCCGTCGGGGCCGCCGCCGGCGCTCTCGTGGCGCTGCTGTCGGTGCGCCTGCGTGACGATTTCCTGGCGATCGTGACGCTCGGCTTCGCCGAGGTCGTCAGGCTGATCTGCCTGAACGAGGACTGGCTGACCGAGGGCCCGCGCGGCCTCAAGATCGACGCCAGACCCTTCGGATCGGTCTTCGGGCGCGAGGACTACGCCCTGTTTTATCTCGCGCTGGTCGCGACCGCCGTCCTGGCGGTCTTCGCGGTCGCGGAGGCGATCCGGCGCAGCCCCTATGGCCGGGTGCTGCGGGCGATCCGCGAGGATGACGTCGTCGCCTCGGTGCTGGGCAAGGACGTGCTCGTCTTCCGCGTCGCGACCTTTGCGATCGGCGCGATGTTCATGGGGCTGGCGGGGGCGCTGTTCGCCCATTTCATCCAGAACATCAGCCCCTACACCTTCCTGCCGACGGTCTCGATCTTCATCTGGATGTCGGTGATCGTCGGCGGCGCCGGCAACAACAAGGGCCTTCTGGTCGGAGCCGGCGTCGTCATGCTGATCCTGGAGGGCTCGCGTTTCCTCAACGACTTCATCCGCGTCCTCGACGCCGAGAAGCTCTCCTCGATCCGCATCATCCTGATCGGCGTCCTGCTGATCGTGATCCTGCGCTTCAGGCCGAGCGGCCTGATGCCCGAGGAAAAGTTCAAGCCTACCTCCGACTGACAGCCCGCGCCTGACCGAGACCGGCCTGCCGCCGGCAGCGCCGCAAACCGCATCGAAGGAGAGACGTCATGACCTCGCCCAGAACCTTGATCGAAAAGACCTCGCTGCCGACCCGCCGCGCCCTCATCCAGGGTTCCGCAGCGCTTGCGGTCGCCGGGCTCGGCGCGCCCTCCATCGCCCGCGCCGCCGATCCGATCGCCATCGGCAGCCTGACGCCGAACACCGGCGGCGGCGGCCCGTTCGGCCCCAACATCGCGGCCTCGCATCGCCGCGTCGTCGAACTCGTCAACGGCATGGGCGGCGTGCTCGGCCGGCCGATCATGCTGTTCCAGGAGGACAGCGAGACAAACCCCGAGCCGTCCGCCCGGGCGGCGACGAAGCTGATCAACGTCAACAAGGTGATGGCGATCCTCGGGACCTGGTCGTCTTCGGTCACGCTCGGCATCATGCCGATGTGCCAGGAACGCGACATCATCCAGATGTGCACGTCGAGCTCTTCCGACATCCCGCTGCGCGACGCCAAGCGCCTCGTCTTCAATTTCCAGGCGCTTTCGCCGGTCTGGGGCAAGGCGATCGCCGAGCTGTGCGTCCAGCGCGGCTTCAAGACCTACGCGATCATGGCGCTCAACAACGACTTCACCAAGTCGATGGTCGACAGCTTCGTGGCCGTCGTCGGCAAGGCGGCCGTCGTCGAGGAGCCTTTCAACTACAATGGCGGCCAGTCCTCATACCGCGCCGAGGTCGAGAAGCTGATCGCCAGGAAGCCGGCCGCCGTCTTCATTCCGTCCTACGTCCAGGACTTCACGGCGATCTACAAGGAGATCTTCAGGGCCGGCTACGAGGGCCAGGTCATCACCAGCTCGCTCTCGACCGGGCCGCAATTCGTGCAGGCCGTCGGCAAGGCCGCCGACGGCATCATCCACGGTTTTCCGGTGCCGCCGATCGGCAGCCCGGTCTACAAGGAGTATCTCGCGGAGGCCGGCCTGAAGGACACGGGGCAGGTCCAGCATCCGTTCGGCACGGCCGGCCGCGACCAGATGTCGGTGCTGCTGCTGGCGATCGAGAAGGCCGGGACGCTCGAGGCCGCCAAGGTCGGCGCCGCGATCCACGCGGTCACCACCGGGCCGGGCAAGACGTCGGTGACCAATGTCGTCGATGGTCTCAAGGCGCTCCGCGCCGGCAAGGAGATTAATTTCAACGGCGCCTCGTCCTCGGTCGAATTCGACGCCCAGAACCAGCTCAAGAGCCGGGCCTTCCAGCTCGCACAGATCAAGGACGGCGCCGACACGGTGATCGCGCGCCTTGAGGAGACCACCTGAGCCGCATGGGCTGCGGCCCGATATCTCACGATACCGACGTCCAGACGAAAAGGAGAGCCATCATGGCGCGTGTTGCAGACATCCATCTCGACCAGGTCCCGGACGACGTGAAGCCGATCTACGAGCGCTTCGCCAAGGACTACGGCCCGTTCATGAACCAGGTTCGGGTCTTCGCCCATCGCCCCCCGGCGCTGAAGCACATCATGGGCCTGCTGCTCGATTTCTACGATCAGGCGGTGCTGCCGAAGCGCTATCTCGAGATCGCGCTGGTCGTGGTCTCGAAGCTGAGCGAGTGCAAATACTGCGTCGCCCATCATGCGCCCCGACTGGTCGATCTCGGCGTCGACAAGATCGCGGTCGATCGCATCCTCGACCCGCAGGTGCCGGGCTTCGACGCCGTCGATCATCTCGTGCGCGACTATGCGGTCAAGGTCACCAACGATTCCGGCCGTATCCGCGACGGCATGTTCGATGCGCTCAAGCAGCATTTCACCGAGGAGCAGATCGTCGAGCTGACCCTGCGCACGGCGCTCTGCGGCTTCTTCAACCGCTTCAACGACGCGCTGATGATCGATATCGAGCCTGGCGTGATCGAGGATATGAGTTCGCGCGGCTTCCGGGTCGATGAGTTGCCGCCCTCGCCCCGCGAATTGCAGGCCGAGGCCGACAAGGCGGCGTGATCCGCTTCGCCTGATCGGCCGGTTTCCGGCCGGTCAGGAGGCGGCGCGCATGACGGTTTTTCCGACGCGCCGATCGCGGCGGATCGCGACCTGCGCCATGGTCTATCGGCATGGCCGGCAACCGGAAAGAGTGGCGGATTTATCGCGCCGGGCGCGTTAGGCTCGCATCGGCAATCGACTCGACCGGAGCTATCTCGTGGCGCAGAGCGCAGTTTCCAACGCCGCCGAAGCGGAGGCGGCCGCAGCGGCGCTGAGCGGGTGGCCCGACCGGATCCACGCCATCCTCAGGGCGGCCGACGTGCGCCAGATGGCCTATGTGCCCGACGCCGGCCACAGCGCGCTGATCAGGCTGTTTTCCGCCGATCCGCAGGTGAAGACCAATGTCCTGACCACCGAGGAGGAGGGCGTCGCGATCGCCGCCGGGGCCTGGCTCGGCGGCCAGCGGGCGGTTCTGCTGATGCAGTCGAGCGGCGTCGGCAACTGCATCAACATGCTGTCGCTGCCGGTGATGTCGCGGTCGCCGCTGCTGATGCTGGTGACGATGCGCGGCGAATGGGCCGAGTTCAATCCCTGGCAGGCGCCGATGGGGCGCGGCGCGCAGGCGGCGCTCGAGGCGGTCGGCATCCGCGTGATGCGGGCCGATACGGCGCAGGACCTGGTCGAGACGGTCGAGGCGGCCGCCGCCCTGGCCTATGACGGCGACCAGCAGATCGCCGTGCTGATCGGGCAGCGGCTGCTCGGCAAGAAGAAATGGTGACCGCGATGGCGACCCCGGAACCCGCCCCGCTCGGCCGCCGCGCCGTCGTCGCCAGGTTGCTGGAAAACCGGGGCGAGACACTCGTCGTCACCGGGCTGGGCTCGGCGACATATGACGTCCATGCCGCCGGCGACCATGACGCGAATTATTATCTCTGGGGGGCGATGGGCGGCGCCGCGCTGGTCGGGCTGGGCCTCGCGCAGGCTCAAGCCTCCCGCCGGGTCCTCGTGATCACGGGCGATGGCGAGCAGTTGATGGCGTTCGGCGCGCTGGCCACCATCGCCGTGGCGAGACCTCCGAATCTCGACATCGTCGTGATCGACAACCAGCATTTCGGCGAGACCGGCATGCAGGCCAGCCATACCGGTCATGGCGTCGACCTCGCCCGCGTCGCCGAGGTCTGCAGTTTCGCCGCGACCGGGACGATCGTCGCCTAAGCCGAACTCGCGGCGCTTGCCGAGACGCT
>JAKFWE010000339.1 GCA_021732895.1 Allobosea sp.
AAAGACGATCAGCGCAGCCGCGCCTATGCCGCGCTTGGCGAGCGCCCGGCCCGAGCCCTCGACGGGACCTGAGACGGGGGTGATGCCGCGTTCGCCTTCGACGCCGGATGACGCGTTCTGATCGGTCATGACATGCTCCTCAGCGTCGCCGCGCTGGCGCTGGCTGCTTTTGGGTGCGGGCGACACTGGGGCTCGTCGTGCCGGTGCCCGGGTTCACGCCGACGGCGTCAAAGGCCTCGTTGAAGATGCAGAGCACCTCGCTGCCGCGGCGCAGCCGGAATTCGCGCGCGGTGGCATGCACCACGACAACCTCGCCGCGAACGTCCTTGGGCACGAGGCTTTCGGCGCCATCTGAGCCGACCATGTAGATCGCGGGCACCTCCCGATTGCCGGCGAAGCGGAAGCTGGTGACCTTGCCGTCGTCGAACACGCCGTCGGGTTCGAGATCGGCCGGGCCCTGCGCCGAAAAGCGCCAATTGCGCGCGCCATATTGCTGGTGAAGATCGAAAGTCTGGTCGATGACCGCGCCCTCGCGCTGCTGGCTGCGCGCCTCGTTCTCCGCCCGGCGGCGATCGGCCTCGTCGCTCGGATAGGAGTACTTCACGACGAAATAGCTCTCCTTAAGCGAGGCTTCCGCGATCGAGAGCTCGAACTGGTAGGAGCGCTTGCGGCCGTCGCGCCGCGTCGTCACGACCTGCAGGTTGGTCGGCGGATGCTTTTCGCGGGGCTTGAGGAAGAGGATCGAGCCGGCCGGTGCGACCTCCCAGGCGATCGAGTCGCCGATCGCGACATGGGCGATCTCTTCGTCCTCAGCGAAGATCACCTGCGTCGAGGCCCGGATCACGCCGTTGACCTTGACCACGTTGGCGGGGTCATAGGCGACGAACCGCACCCGCTCGTCGCGCGCGCCGGCGGTCGGGAGTTGTAGCGCGAGCGAAGGAAGCCCGAGGCCGATCGCCAGAAGTAGTCCGCACCCAACTGTGATGATGCAACGGCTCATGGCGCGACCTCCGGATCGGCGCGGTATTCCGAGACGAGGAAGCCGAGCGGGTTGATCAGACGGTCGGTCGAGGAGACCGGCGCGTTGACATAGGCGAAGGTCAGGGTCGCGATCCAATGCGTAACCTTGACCTCCTCGCCCTTGCGGCTTTCCTTCAGAAACCGGACCGAGGCGAGGTTGTCGGCGAGCAGCGAGATCGCTTTGATCCGCACCTCGGCAACGCCGAAGCGGCCATGCAGAACCTGCGGGCTTTCGGGGTTCGAGCCGCGATAAACGGCGGCGAAGCGCGCCTGCTCGGCTTGCGACGACAGCAACGCCACAGTCTGGAAATTGGTCGCCGCCTCGGCCTGGCTAAATCCCTCGCGCGAGCGGACATAGCGCCCCAGGAAATACTTGGTCACCGCCTCGTCGTAGCTGCGCGGCGATACCCCGAGCGCCGCAACTGTCTCGACGATGCCGGTCGCATTGTCGACGCGGATGACGAAGGGCTCGACGGTCTTCAATGGCGCCAGCGCCGCGACCGCGCCGACGGCGGCCGTAGCCAACACGCAGGCTGCGGTCGCGACGAACCAGGCCAGCCGCTTCGAGCGCTGCGCCGTCAGCAGCAGATCCTGTTCCCAGCGCCGGGCATTGTCGAAATAGTCCTTCAGATCGTCGGGCCTAACCATGGTGCGTCGCCTCGCTGCACGACCGGAACGAGCGCGCGATGTCGAAGGCAGACCAGACCGTGGAAGCCTGACCGATGCCACGGGAAGGCAGCTCTGGCTGGGCCTGGCCGAGCCGTTTGACGGCAGGCGTACCAGGCTGCGTCGCAGCCGGTGGCGTGGCTTCCCAATCCCAAAGCGATCGGTTCAGCGGGCGCTTGGCTGAGCCGTCACAGGACGGCGCGCCCTTGTTCCAGCCGGCGCAGCCTGACACCACCGTGGCCAGCACGAGGCTGGCAATCACGCGACAATTCATCGAATCAAATCCTTCTCGGCATCCTTGCGCGGATGCGGTTGATCCTGGTGTGGAAGGGACGTTCAGACGCGTCTGATCTCGCCGCCCTGTCGTCGCTCGCGGATTCTTGCCGCCGTGCGGCTCGCCGCGGTCCGCGCGCCGGCATAGGCGCCGACGGCGGCGGAGGCTGCGTTCGCGGTGATGGCGCTGGTGACGACCCGGGCCGCGAGCGAAGCGCCGCCACCAGCGAGGCCGCCCGCGATGGCGGGGAGCTGCAGGGCAATGTAGGCAGCAAGACCGAGCACGGCGCTGATCGCCACCGCGCCGACCATCAGCCCGCCGCCGGTCGTCGTGCTGGCTCCGTACTTCTCGACGAAGCCCTGGACCGAAGTGAGCATCAAGCCGACAAGGGCGACGACCAGCACATGCAGGATCAGGAAGTTCGCGACCTGACGTGTCCATGCTTCCGTGAACGGACGCGTAGCGTCGAACAAGGCGAGCGCGATGAAAATCGGCCCGAGCGCAATGACGACAGCCAAGCCGATTTTGGCGTAGAGCAAGATGGCGAACTGCAGGAAACCCGAAACGGCTGTGAAAACGGCGAGGATGGCCGCAATGAGGGCTGGGGCGATCGTGGTAAGCCCGGCCTGCTCATAGATCTTCTGCGACACCTCAATGCCTTTGGTCAGAAGGCGATCGAACGGCTGGCCAGACGACGTGTCCAGTGCGCTTCCCGCTAAAGCGTTCCCGATCTCTCTCGGCAACGACGTGAAGAAGAGATCGGTCACGTACTGCTGAAAAGAGCTCGCATTCGACGCGAGAAGCACGATCAGAACGAGCCTCATGGCTCGCCAAGCAAACTCCTGGATCGGCTCGGCGATCGCGCCGCGCATGACCGCAAAACCGTACAGCACGACATAAAGCAGCACGGCCACCCGCAACGGACCATCGACAAAGGACGCGAGGTTCGAGACAGACGTCGACACGAAGGTCGTGATCGGCTGTTCGAACTCTTTCAAAAAATCGTCGAAAATCGTGATGGCCATGTCTGATCACTGCTTCAGGGAACTGAGTGCGCGCTCCCGGCCGAGCATCAGCACGCGTTCATGCGCCTGACCGGCATTCACGCACGCGGCTTTGGAACCGTGCTCGCCGGGATTGGACCGACACAGCTTCCATGTTCCTTCCAGCGCATCTGGATTTTCGAGGAACCAGACGATTGTCGGAGCCGTGGCGCGACTGATCAGCTGGTCGGGGCTGCTGTCGTTGCTGGTCGATGCGTCATTGGACTGTTCGCCGCATCCAACGAGCAGCAGGGAAACGGCCAGCGAGATCACGAAAACTCGCGTCACTGCAGCGCCGCCTTCATCTCGTCGACAAGCTGGCGCTCGCGCTCTTTCTGACGCTGGCCATCCATTTCGCTCCGCGCCTGCTGGACCATGGCGAGCCCCTGCATGCGCAGCACCTCGTTCTGCAGAAGTGCCTGCTCGGCTTGAATGCGCGCCGAGAGATCCAGCACGTCCTTCGCGTCCTTCGAGGCCGTGATCTTCTGGCGAAGCTCCTCCAGCCCATCGATGCGCTTGGAGGCGGTGTCGTATACGCTCTGGCCAATCGAATGCTTAGCGCCGGTCTGACGCGCGATGCGGTCGAGCTCGGTGCGATAGAACGAGTTCGCGTCGCCGCCCTGATAGGCGCGGTTCTGATCAAGATACCGATCGACGATGCCAGCAAGCGATCCGCCGCCGCCCGAGACCAGCTTCTCGATCTCGCCGAACTCCTTCGGCAGATGTTTCCGGAACTCCTCGCTGTTCAGGAGCGAGGCGATGTCGTTGACGTCGGTCAGCTTGTTGAAGGACTCATAGAGCTGCTTTGCCTGCGTGAGCTGCGCCTCCATCGTCTTGATCTGCTCGGTCAGCTTGCCGATCTGTTCGACATGTTTTGCGATCGCGCCGGCGTCGAACACGGGAACGCCCTGCTGGGCGAGGCCAGCCGACGGCAGTCCGGCCAAGGCCGTGGCGATCAGGAGGTGGCTTGCTCTCATCGGTCGATCCTTCTCTCGGCATGGAAGCGGGGCAGGAACGCCGTGGGGTCGTCGCCGACCTCGGCGCGAATGCGGTCGAGCAGCTCGACGGTCTCGGTGCGGCCCGACAGCACGGCGAGCGCTTCATCCATGCCGCCGAGGTCGAGCTCGGCGACGATGGACTGGCCGTTCTGTTTGACCAGGAAGCGCCGGCTCTCGGCCGAGAGTTCTTCCTTGATCAGCCAGAACTCGGTTTCGGTGAGATGGAAGCCGTCGATATAGTCCGAGCGCGTGCCGCGCGGGTTCGGCATGAAGATCTGCGTCGGGCACTGCTCGACGATGGTGTGGGCAATCGGCGACGCCAGCGCATCGCGCGGCGACTGCGTGCCAAAGACCATGACGCCGTTCTGCTTGCGGATGGTTTTCAGCTTGTCGTTGGCGAGCGCCCGAAAGGCGTCATCGCCGAGCGCCTTCCAGAATTCGTCAATGTCGATGATGATGCGGCGGCCGTCGATGAGCTGCTCGACGCGATGGAACAGCACCATCATAAGAGGCGTGCGCACGACGGGATGGTCGAGCACGTCGGTCATATCGAAGCCGATGAAGCTGGCGTCCAGCGCGATCGCGTCCTCTTCGGCATCGAGGACCCAACCGAGAGGTCCGCCATTGCACCAGCGTTCGAGCCTCGCGCCGATGCCCTCGCGATCCTGCTGCCCTAGAAACGCGCGCAGCGCCGACAACGAGCGCTCCTGGCGCGGCAGAGCGCGCATCGCCTCAAGGCTGGAATCGATGCGCTCTTCATCGACGACGGAGAGCGCCCTGCCCTCGAGCGTGACGAGCTTGCGGATGAGATCGCCAAGGAAGGCGAGATTGGCCGGGGTCAACTCGAGCGCCTTCAACGGCGCGCAGCCGGTGGGCACGCCATTCTTGAGCGTGAGATAGGTTCCGCCCGAGGCGCGGACGAAAATCTCGGCGCCGCGGTCCTTGTCGAACATGACGCGTTGGCAGCCGAACTTCTCCGCCTGGGCGAGCAGGAAGTTCTGCAGCACCGTTTTGCCCGAGCCCGACGGGCCGCAGATGAAGGTGTTGCCGAGATCGCCGGCATGGAAGGAGAAATGGTACGGCGAGCCCGAAGCTGTCTTCAGCATGGCGACGGACGGTCCCCAATGGTTCCCGTCTGGCTTGCCGACTGGATAGCTGTGGAAGGGTGACAGCGCGGCGAGATTGCGCGAGGTGATCGCCCCGGACCGAGCGCGGTGCTTGAACAGACCCGGCATCTGCGCCCAGTAGGCGGCCTCAAGCCCAAGATCCTCGCGCGCGACGACAGCGCCGGCCTCGGCCAGCACGCGGCGCGCCTGAGCCATCGTCTCCAGCAAAGCCTTCGGGGTCTCAGCGCGGATCAGCAGCGAGAGGTGGTGATCGCCCATGACGAAGCGGTTGGATTCGAGGTCGTCGAGCGCATCGTTCAGATCGTCGATCTGGGAAGCGGCGACATCCTGGGTCGAGACGAGCTGGTTCTGCTTGCGAGTCAGCACCGTCTTCGCGTCGGTCTTCGACAGGAAGGCAAAACTCTGCGAGAGCACGAACTCGAACGGGGCCGAGAGCAGGCCGTTCAGCATGCCGGGCCTGGTTGAGGCCGGGTATTCCTTGAGGCCGAACATCCCTGAGAAGAGCGAGCCGCCTGCGGCGCGAACCTCGATCGCCTCGCGGCCGAAGATGACGCGGTTGGTATAGATCGCCGATCCGATCCGGCCCTGCGGCAAGGCCGTCGGCATATCCTCGCTGGACGCCAGCAGATGCAGGAGCCGCATTGGCTCGGAGAAAATGAGGCCGTTCTCTTCAACCAGGCTAAGCTGAGTGGCGCCATAGCGGCCGAGCGCGGCGGTGACGTTGCGAGCGGCGTCGTTCAGGCGTTTCAGCGCAGCGGCATCGACCTCCCCTCCCCCGCGACGCGCCTGACCGAGGCGTGCCACGAAGCCGGCTGCGACCTCCGCCCGGTCGCGGCCGGGATGGGCGACGATGGTGAGGAAAAGCTCGTTGCGGAACAGGTTTGCGCCCTGAAGCGCCTCGCGATAGCCGATGTCGAGATCACGCGCGAAGGCCGAGCAGAAATCGCCCTCGGGATAGCCGGTATCTCGCCGCCGGATCAGATGCGTCCAGATCGCGAGCCGATCGTCGGCGAGATTGCGCAGTGAGAGATTGAGTTTGGCGTGCAGATCGTTGAGGTCGCCGATGTCGGCGGTCTCGAAGGCAATGCCGTCGAGGCGGAT
>JAKFWE010000483.1 GCA_021732895.1 Allobosea sp.
GCCTTTCCTGCGCCTCGCCGCCGCCGCGCTCGCGCCCGGCGGCGGCTTCGCGCCGGAGGCGGCGCTCGCCGAGATCGGCAGCCGCCCCGCGCTCGCGGCGACGCTGCACACGCTGGAAACGGCTGGTTTCTCGGCACTGGGCGCACTGGTCGTCGGCGGCTTCATGGCGCTCGCGCTCGGCGTCACCGATGTCGGCGGCAAGCGCCCGCTCGCCTTCGCCTTCGTCTTCTCGATGATGATCGCGCCGCAGGTCGCCGCGCTCGCCTTTCTCAGCCTGTTCGCGCCGCATTCGCCGATCCTGGGCGCGCTCGGTCTGGCGCCGGGGCCGGGCACGCCGAACCCGCTGCTCGGGCGCGGCGGCATCGTGCTGGTGATGGCGCTGCACCATGCGCCTCTTGTCGCGATCACCCTCTGGAGCGGCCTGCGCGCCGTGCAGCATTCGCTGGTCGAGGCGGCGCAACTCGAAGGCGCGAGCCCGGCGCGGATCGTCACGCGCATCCTGCTGCCGGTGCTGCGTCCGCAGATCATCGCGTCGGCGCTGATCGCCTTCGTGGCCGGCGTCGGCAATTTCGGCATTCCGGCGCTGCTCGGGCTGCCGGTGAACTACCTCACCCTGCCGACGCTGATCTACCGGAGGCTGTCGAGTTTCGGCCCGGCCGGCCTGTCGGACGCCGCCGCGCTGTCGCTGCTGGTCGGGCTGGTGGCCGGGCTCGGCGTCCTCGCCAGCATCGTCGCGACGCGCCGCGAGGGCGGCAGGGTCGAGATCGAACGCCCGCTCCAGCCGTTCTGGGCGCTCGGATCGGCCCGGCCTTTCGTGCTGGCCGGGCTTTGCCTGCTGCTCGCCGTCAAGCTCGGCCTGCCCTTCCTGGCGCTGTTCGGCGAGGCGCTCACGCCTGCGCTCGGCGTCGCTCTCTCCTGGCAAAGCCTGACCTTCGACAAGTTCGCCGAGGTGCTGCTCCGGCAGGACGTGACGGTGCGCGCCTTCCGCAACTCCGTCCTGTTCGCGGGCGCCGCCGCGCTGGCGCTGTCGCTGCTCTCTGTCGTTTTCGCCTATGGGCTGGAGCGGCGGATGGGTCGCTGGCGGCGCGCGGTCGAACTGGTCATCGAACTGCCCTATGCGCTGCCCGGCGTCGTGCTCGCCATCGCCTGCATCCTGCTCTTCCTCAAGCCGCTGCCGCTGCTCGGCGTCAGCCTCTACGCGACGCCCTTCATCATCCTGTTCGCCTACATGGCGCGGTTCCTGCCGCTGGCGCTGAAGGCGCCGGTCGCTGCCATGGCGCAGATCGAGGCGCATCACGAGGAGGCGGCGAGGCTCGACGGCGCGACGCTGTGGCAGATGCTGCGCTACATCGTGGCCCCCATTCTGGCGCCGGCGGCCATGGTGTCGGCGCTGATGGTCTTCCTGATCGCCTTCAACGAACTCACCGTCTCGGCCCTGCTCTGGTCGTCGGGCACCGAGACGCTCGGCGTCGTGCTGTTCTCGCTCAAGGAGGCCGGCCTCGCAGGCGAGGCCGCGGCGGTGGCGATCAGCGCGTCGCTGGTCATCCTCGTCGTGATGCTGGCGCTCGACCTGCTGGGCCGCCGGCTGCCCGAGAACGTGCTGCCCTGGAGGATTTGACACCCCTTCTCACGTTCAGGAAAAGGCGAGAGCCTCGACGCCTCTTTCCTTCTCCCGAATGGGAGAAGGTGGCCCGGAGGGCCGGATGAGGGCCTGCCGATTTAGAGTTCGGCGCAACGGCTCCGTCTCGTTTCATCAATCAGCGGCGGTCCCTCACCCCTGCCCCTCTCCCATCCGGGAGAGGGGTTCTTCCAGCGCCTCACTCGGCCCGAAGTTCGGCCTTACCCTCCCCCATCAGCAAAGCCCGGCTCGCCTTGGCCTCGCGCACGATGAAGTCGACGATGGCCCGCACCCGCGCGACATCCTTGAGGTCCGCATGCACCAGCAGCCAGAAGGAGCGTGTGATCGAGACCGCCTCGGGCAGCACCGGGACGAGGCGCGGCTCGTCCTGCGCCATGAAATGGTGGATCACGCCGATACCCGCTCCCGCGACGACCGCGTTCATCTGGGCGAGCACGCTCGAGCTCTGCACCTGGGCGCGCAACCCCCTGGCGACCTCGTCGAGATAATCGAGCTCCGGCGTGAAGATCAGGTCGTCGATATAGCCCACGATGCGGTGGGCGAAGAGATCGTCGGGCTTTTCGATCCTCGGCATCGCGTCGAGATAGTCTCGGGAGGCGTAGAGCCCGAGCCGGTAGTCGCACAGCTTTCGCGCAACGACCTTGCCCTCCTTTGGCGGGGCGAGCGTGATCGCGACGTCGGCCTCGCGCTTTGACAGCGAGAGCAGGCGCGGCATTGCGATGAGCTGAAGCTCGAGGCCGGGATAGGCCTCGGCCAGCTTGGCCAGACGCGGCGCGAGGAACACCGTGCCGAAGCCGTCCGGCGCGCCGATCCGGACCGTGCCGGCCAGCGCCATGTCGGCCCCGCCGATTTCGCTCTGGATCGCCAGCGCCTCGGTCTCCATGCTTTCGGCCTTGGCCAGCAGGCGCTCGCCATGGGCGGTGGGCGTGTAGCCCTGCGGTCTGCGCTCGAAGAGCTTGGCCTTTAGCGAGTCCTCCAGTGAGGTGATGCGGCGCGAAACCGTCGCATGGTCCGCCCCGAGCCGGCGCGCGGCGGCCGTCAGCCGGCCGGAGCGCGCCACGGCGAGGAAGAAGCGCAGGTCGTCCCAGTCGAACCTCTCCAAAGCCACCCTCCCTGATATTCGCGTTTGCGCACAGCACGCCGACCAAGGTCGCTATAGCCGTGCGCAAACGAGAATGGTAGGGGTGGCGGCAATCACCGGACATCACCATTTGTAGGAGGGCGCGATGCGTCAGGTCGGGCATTTCATCGGCGGCAAGCATGTCGCGGGCGCGTCTGGCCGCACGGCCGACATCTACCAGCCAATGGACGGCAGCATCATCGGCAAGGTCGCGCTGGCTTCGGCGGCCGAACTGCGCGCGGCCGTCGAGAACGCGGCCGAAGCCCAGCCGAAATGGGCTGCGGTGAACCCGCAGCGCCGGGCGCGCGTGCTGATGAAGTTCCTCGACCTGATCGCGCAGAACAACGATGAACTGGCCGAACTGCTCGCCCGCGAGCACGGCAAGACCATCCCCGACGCCAGGGGCGACATCCAGCGCGGTGTCGAGGTGGTTGAGTTCTCGCTCGGCGTGCCCAATCTGATGAAGGGCGAATACACCGACGGCGCGGGCCCCGGCATCGACATCTACTCGCTGCGGCAGCCGCTCGGCGTCTGCGCCGGCATCACGCCGTTCAACTTCCCGGCCATGATCCCGCTCTGGAAGCTCGGCCCCGCCATCGCCTGCGGCAACGCCTTCATCCTGAAACCCTCCGAGCGCGACCCCGGCGTGCCGATGCGGCTGGCCGAACTCTTCATCGAGGCCGGCGGCCCGCCCGGCATCCTCAACGTCGTCAACGGCGACAAGGTCGCGGTCGACGCCATCCTGGACGATCCAGACATCAAGGCGATCGGCTTCGTCGGCTCGACCGCGATCGCCGAATACATCTACGCCCGGGGCTGCGCGGCCGGAAAGCGCGTGCAGTGCTTCGGCGGCGCCAAGAACCACATGGTCATCATGCCCGACGCCGACATGGATCAGGCGGTCGATGCGCTGATCGGCGCAGGCTACGGCTCGGCCGGCGAGCGCTGCATGGCGATTTCGGTCGCGGTTCCCGTCGGCAAGGCGACCGCCGACGAACTGGTGAAACGGCTCATCCCCCGCGTCGAGAGCCTGAAGATCGGCCCCTCGACCGACGCCTCGGCCGATTACGGCCCGGTCGTCACCAGGGCGGCGATGGAGAAGATCAGATCTTACGTCGATATCGGCATCGAGGAAGGCGCGTCGCTCGTCGTCGACGGACGCGACTTCCGGATGCAGGGCTACGAGAACGGCTTCTATGTCGGCGGCTGCCTGTTCGACAACGTCACCAAGGACATGCGCATCTACAAGGAGGAGATCTTCGGCCCCGTCCTGTCCGTGGTGCGCGCCGAGAGCTATGACGAGGCGCTGAAGCTGACCAACGACCATGAATACGGCAACGGCACCGCGATCTTCACCCGCGACGGCGATGCGGCGCGCGATTTCGCCTCGAAGGTGCAGGTCGGCATGGTCGGCGTCAATGTGCCGATCCCGGTGCCGCTGGCCTATTACACCTTCGGCGGCTGGAAGCGGTCGGTCTTCGGAGACCTGAACCAGCACGGCCCGGACTCGATCCGCTTCTACACCAAGACCAAGACGGTGACGGCGCGCTGGCCGAGCGGCATCAAGGACGGCGCGAGCTTCGTGATCCCGACGATGGGTTGAGGGGGCCGGCGGCAAGTGATATCGTTTTTGATATCACTTGCGGAGGGTGCGATGGGTCAAGTTCTTGTCCGGAACATTGACGACGATGTCGTCGCTGGTCTGAAAATCAAGGCGCGCCTCGCCGGCATGTCGTTCGAAACGTTTGTCCGTGAGACGTTACGCGCGGCTGCTCCTCTGTCCGGCAAGGAGAAGGTCGCGCTCATCGAGGAATTCCATCGCAAACACGGTCCGATTCGCGTTGGAACTCCACCAGAGGACATCATTCGCGAAGAGCGCGACAAGCGATGATCGTGATCGATGCGAGCGCGGCCTTGCGCTGGTTCATTCCGGCGGCGCCGACCGCATCGACCTATCCCATACCGGAGACCGATCAACCTCTTGTCGCGCCAGATTTGTTCGTCGCCGAGATCAGAAACACGGCGCTCATTCAGATCCGAAAGAAAGAACTCGATCGCGATCAGGCCATCGCCATGGTCGCGACGATCGACAGTCTCATGACAGGATACTTTCCCATGCCTGATCTCGCCGCAACAGCTTGGTCGATGGCGTTGGAATTCGACCATTCGCCCTACGACTGCTTCTACATCGCCCTGGCGCGCCAACTGGACACCGTCGTCGTCACGGCCGATTGGCGGATGATCCGCAAGTTCGCGTCCACCGCCTTCGCAACTCGGTTGATCGACGGCGCGGACTGGACGCCATGACCGCCTTCGCCCTCACCGATGACCAACTCGCCATCCAGGAAATGGCGCTCGGCTTCGCGACCGACACGCTCGCGCCCAGCGCGATCCGCTGGGACGAGGAGAAGCATTTTCCGGTCGCGGAGATGCGCCAGGCCGCCGCGCTCGGCATGGGCGGCATCTACATCAACGAGGATGTCGGCGGCTCGGGGCTGACGCGGCTCGATGCGGCGCTGATCTTCGAGGCGCTCTCCACGGGGTGCCCGACGGTGGCGGCCTATATCTCGATCCACAACATGTGCGCCTGGATGATCGACCGCTATGGCGACGAGGCGCAGCGCCGGCGTTTCCTGCCGAAGCTGTGCGCGATGGAGCATCTGGCGAGCTATTGCCTGACCGAGCCCGGCGCGGGCTCGGATGCGGCGGCGCTCAAGACGAAGGCGGTGCTGGACGGCGACCATTACGTCCTCGACGGGCAGAAGCAGTTCATCTCGGGCGCCGGCGTCGCCGACATCTATGTCGTTATGGTTCGCACCGGAGAGGCCGGGCCTTCAGGCATCTCGACCATCGTGGTCGAGAAGGGCGCGCCGGGCCTCTCCTTCGGGGCGAACGAGAAGAAGATGGGCTGGAACGCCCAGCCGACGCGGGCCGTGATCTTCGAGAACTGCCGCGTGCCTGTCGCCAACCGCATCGGGCTGGAGGGGATCGGCTTCAAGATCGCGATGGCGGGGCTGGATGGCGGGCGGCTCAACATCGGCGCGTGCTCGCTCGGCGGGGCGCAGGGCGCGCTCGACAAGGCGCTGGCCTATGCGCAGGAGCGAAAGGCCTTCGGCTCGCGCATCGCCGATTTCCAGGCGCTGCAGTTCAGGCTCGCCGACATGGCCACAGAACTGGAGGCGGCGCGCAGCCTGCTCTGGCGTGCGGCGGCGGCGCTCGACGCGAAGGCGCCCGAGGCTGGCAAGCTCTGCGCCATGGCCAAGCGCGTCGCGACCGATACAGGCTTCGACGTCGCCAATCAGGCGCTGCAGATCCATGGCGGCTACGGCTATCTCGCCGATTACGGCATCGAGAAGATCGTCCGCGACCTGCGCGTCCACCAGATCCTCGAGGGCACGAACGAGGTGATGCGGATGATCGTGGGGCGCGGGCTTGTCGGGCG
>JAKFWE010000110.1 GCA_021732895.1 Allobosea sp.
GATCGGCGAGCTGGCGCGGGCGCTGAAGAGCATCCACGAGACCGGCGTCGAGGCGGCGCGCATCCGCGCGGCGCTGGACGATTGCCGAACCAGCGTGATGGTCTGCGACGGTGAGAACCGCGTCGTCTACGTCAACAAGTCGCTGCTGAAGTTCTTCACCGACGCGCAGGAGGATTTCCGCGCCGCCTTCCCCGGCTGCTCGGCCAAGGACATGCTCGGGAAGGTGATCGAAGCGGTGCATCGCGAGCCCGGCGGCTCCCGCCCGGAGGAGCCCCGCGCGGTGCGCTTCGCGCTCGGCCGGCGCACGGTGTCCCTGTCGCTGAGCCCGGTCGCGCGCGCCGACGGCGTGCGCCTCGGCACCGCGGTCGAATGGCTGGAGCTGACCGACGAGCTCGCCGCCGGCGCGGAGGTCGCCGACGTCGTCGCCGCCGCCGTCGAGGGCGATTTCTCACCCCGCATCCCGCTTGCCGGCAAGCCCGAGGCGCTGGCGCGCATTGCGGGGGGCATGAACCAGGTCAACACGCTGGTCGAGGCCGCGGTGGAGAGTTTCGCCGGCGTGCTCGGCGCGCTCGCGCAGGGCGACCTGACGCGCCGGATGGAGGGCGACTATCGCGGCCGCTTCGGCGAATTGCAGCAGAGCCTGAACGGGGCGCTGGACCGGCTGGGCGAGACGGTCTCGACGATCCAGGCGACGGCCGGCGCGGTGTCGCGCGCGGCGACCGAAATCAGCACCGGCGCCAGCGATCTTGCGGCCCGCACCGAGGAAACCGCCGGCAATCTCGAAGAGACGGCGGCGACGACCGAGGAACTGGCCGCGTCGGTGAAGCAGAGCGCCCAGCGCTCGCGCGACGCCACGGCGCTGGCGGCCGAGGCCATGGCGGCCGCGCGCGAGGGCAGCGCCGTCGTCGGCGGCGCGGTCGATGCGATCTCCCGCATCGAAGGCTCTTCGGCCAGGATCGCGGACATCGTCTCGGTGATCGACGCCATCGCCTTCCAGACCAACCTTCTGGCGCTGAACGCCGCGGTCGAGGCGGCCCGCGCCGGCGACGCGGGCAAGGGCTTCGCCGTGGTGGCCTCCGAAGTGCGCGCCCTGGCGCAGCGCTCGGCCCAGGCGGCCAAGGACATCAAGGGGCTTATCGTGGCCTCCAACGAACAGGTCGGCGAGGGCGCGCGCTTCGCGCGCGGCGCCGGCGAGGCGCTGGAGCGCATCGTGGCCGCCGCCGGCAAGGTCTCCGTCACCGTCACCGACATCTCCTCGGCCGCCGCCGAACAGGCGCACGGCATCGAGGACATGAGCCGGACGGTCGCCCACATGGACGAGACGACGCAGCAGAACGCGGCGCTGGCCGAGCAGAGCGCCGCGGCCGCCGCCGAGCTGATGCGGCAGATCGCGACGCTGAACCAGTTCGTCGCCTCGTTCCGCACCGTGCAGGAGGGGACGGCGCACAGCGCGGCCGGGGAAGCCGCGGCGCGCGTGCACCGGCTGGCGCCGCCGCGTCCCGCCGCACGGACAGAACCGATGCGCGAAGCCCCGCGCCGCCGCGCCGCCTCGGGCGGGCGCGCCGAAGCCTGGGCGGAGTTCTGAGATGTCGCGCAACGCAGCCCTTCTCGCCCCGCAGGCCGGCGCCGAGGTCACGCTGACGCGCGACGACATGGGCTTCATCGCGAGGCTGGTCTACGAGCATGCCGGCATCGTCATCCGCGAGCACAAGGAAGCGATGACGCGCGGCCGTCTGGCGCGCCGGGTCAAGGCGCTCGGCCTGACATCCGTCGCCGAATACTGCGCCTTCCTGAAGACGGCCGCCGCCGAGAGCGAAATCCCGGAGCTGATCAACGCCGTCACGACCAATCACACCGCCTTCTTCCGCGAGCGGCATCATTTCGACCACCTGCGCAAGGACGTGCTGCCGCGCCTCCTGGCCGAGCGCGGCCAGCGCCGCGGCCGCATCCGGATCTGGTCGTCGGCCTCGTCCTCCGGCGAGGAGCCCTACAGCATCGCGGCGACCGCCCGGGACGCGCTGGGCTCGCGCAGCGATGTCGATCTGAAAATCCTGGCGACCGACATCGACACCGACATCCTCGAAAAGGCCGATGCCGGAATCTATCCGGCCGAACTGTTCGATCGGCTCCCCGCCGATGTCAGGCCGTGGCTGAAGGTGGAGACCGTCGGGCGCGGCGAGGTCAGGATCGTCGACGACCTGCGCCGGCTGCTCTCGTTCAAGCGCCTGAACCTGATCGAGGCATGGCCCATGTCAGGGCCGTTCGACGTGATCTTCTGCCGCAACGTCTTCATCTATTTCGACACGCAGACCAAGGCCGCGATCCTCGACCGGTTCGTCGGCCTGCTCGCGCCGGGCGGATTTCTCTATCTCGGGCATTCCGAATCGCTGCCGCAACCGCATCCGAAGCTCAGGCTGATCGGCCGGACCATCTACGAGAGAACGCCATGAGCCTGGCCTCCCACGCGGCGCGCTCCTCGCGGCGCTATTTCGACCCGCGCTTCGAGGCGACGATCATCACGGTCGCGCCGGGCGAACACGAGATCACGTCGGCCAGGGACGAGATCGTCGCCACCGTTCTCGGCTCCTGCATCTCGGTGTGCATGCGCGATCCGCAGGCCGGGGTCGGCGGGCTGAACCATTTCCTGCTGCCGAAGAACAATGGCGGCTCCGACGCGAGCGCCGGCGAGCGCTATGGCGACACCGCCATGGAAGTGCTGATCAACGGGCTGCTGAAGCGCGGCGCCAGGCGCGGCAATCTCGAGACCAAGGTGTTCGGCGGGGCGCGCGTGCTGTCGGGCGCGACCATGCTGGCGATCGGGGACGGCAACATCGCCTTCGTCACCGAGTTCCTGAACCGCGAGGGCATCCCGATCGTCTCGAAGGATGTCGGCGGCACGCGCTCGCGGCGCATCCATTACCAGCCGGCCACGGGCCGCGCCTGGGTGCAGCACGTCCAGACCACCTCGCGCGACAGCGAGCACGAGCAGGAATTGGCCTATCTCAACCGCCTCAAGACCCAGCCGGTGGCCGGCGAAGTCGAAATCTGGTGATGAGCATGCTGAACGCCTCCGCCGCCAAACCGGTCTCCGTCCTCGTCGTCGACGATTCCCTGCTGATGCAGAAGCTGATGACGCAGATCATCGACGCCGCGCCCGGCTTCAAGGTGATCGGCGTCGCCGGCTCGGCCGAGGAAGGCTGGGACGCGATCCAGGCGCTGCGCCCCGACATCGTCACGCTCGATCTGGAGCTGCCCGGCCGGCACGGGCTCAAGCTGCTGGCGCGGGTGCTGAAGCAGGACCCGCTGCCCGTGCTGATCGTCTCGGCTTTCGGCGGGCCCGGCGCCGACAACACCATCCAGGCGCTGGAGCTGGGCGCGATCGACTTCATCGAGAAGCCCGACGGCACGACCCATACGCTGGAAGGCTTCATGAAGCATCTGGTGGGCGCGCTCGGGCGCGCCTCCGCCAGCCGGCGCATGTTCGCCGGCTCGCGCGAAAGCGCCCCGGCGCGGCCGGCGATCGCGCGCGAACCGGCCCGCGCCGGGGGTCGCGCCAACCTGATCGCGATCGGCGCCTCGACCGGCGGGGTGCCCGCCGTGCAGGTGGTGATGCGCGATCTCGCGCGTCTGGGCGTTCCGATCGCCGTGGTGCAGCACATGCCGCCGGGCTACACGGCCAAGTTCGCCGCGAGGCTCGCGACCGCGACCGGGCTCGACGTGCGCGAGGCCGCCGATGGCGAGCGTCTGCGGCCCGGCATGGCGGTGGTCGCGCCGGGCGGCCCGCGCCACCTCGAACTCGAGGAGCGGCGCGGAGAATTCGTCTGCCATCTCAGGGAAGGCCCGCTCGTCAGCGGACATAGTCCGTCGGTCGACGTCATGTTCCACTCCGTGGCGCGCGGCTTCGGCGCGCAGGCGATCGGCATCCTGCTGACCGGGATGGGGCGCGACGGCGCTGACGGTTTGTTAGCCATGCGCAAAGCCGGAGCCGAGACGTTAATCCAAAGCGGCGAGACCTGTGTGGTAAACGGGATGCCGAAAGCAGCCTTCGAGATCGGGGCGGCCGACCGCGTCGTGGCGCTGAACCAGATCGGCGCGGCGGTGGGCGACCTGATCGGCGAACGCCCCCATCTGCGCACCGCCTGAGGAGAGCGTGATGAAAGCCAGAAGCGACTACCGCATCCTCGTGGTCGACGACCAGAAGAGCATGCGCGGCCTTGCGACCTACTTCCTGAAGCAGATCGAGTTCCAGGACATCGACGAGGCGGAGAACGCGCGCGAGGCCCTGATGAAGATGCAGGGCAAGCGCTACGACCTCCTGCTGCTCGACTGGAACATGGACGGCATGAGCGGCATCGACCTGCTGCGCGCCATCCGTTCCGTGCCCGAGCTGAACCAGATCAAGATCATCATGGCGACGTCCGAGCGCTCGGTCGACAAGATGGACGAAGCCACCACCAACGGGGCCGACCATTACGTGGTGAAGCCCTACGAACTGCGCGATCTCGAAGTCCGCGTGAAGAAGGTGCTGGCTTGCTGAAGCCGGGCGGGGGGCCCGACATCGGCGCCGACGACGTCGAGTTCCGCGCCGGGGAGGCGCCCCCTGGACGGTCGATCGCGGCCGGAGCGAGCGTCTATCTGCAGGGTGCGCGCATCCAACCCCGTCCAGGCAGCGTAAGGGGGTTCAAACAGCGGCCGACGGATGCGGAGAGCGGCGACATGGCGATGCTGCGGCGGGATTTCGTCGGGCTGATCGGTGGAGGGCTGCTCGCGGGTCCTGCGCTCGCCGACGCCGCGCTCGCTCAAACGGCCGCGCCCGCGGCCGGCGGAGGCAGCGCCCATGATTTCGGCTTCGACCGGCCCGAAGGTCAGCGCATCGCGCTTTCGGCCTATGCCGGGCGGCCGATCCTGATCGTCAACACGGCCACCAATTGCGGGTTCGCCGGGCAGTTCGCCTCGCTGGAGCTGCTGTGGCAACGCTATTCGCGACGCGGATTGATGATCATCGCGGTTCCGAGCAACGATTTCGGCGGGCAGGAGCCGCTCGACGGGGCCGCCATCGCCGAAGCCGCCAAGCAGAACTACGGAGCGACCTACCCCTTCGCCGGAAAGCAGACCGTGCGGGGCCGCGACGCCCATCCGTTCTACCGCTGGGCGGCGGCGCTCCGGCCTGCCGAGGCGCCGCGCTGGAACTTCCACAAATACCTGGTCGGACGCGATGGTTCCCTGATCGGCGGGTTCGCCACCGGCGAGGACCCGATCGGTCCGCAGCTCGTGCGGGCGATCGGCGCGGAACTCCAGACCGGCTGAGCCGGATCGGGCCGGCGCGGCGCCTGCGCGGCCCCGCCAAGACCCGACCCGTCACGAAGGCTTGGCTATGGGGCCGGTCCGCGCAAATATGCGCGCCATCGCGATGCTGACGCATTTCGCCGTCAGACCCGCCGCTCCGAAAACGCCAGCGAGGCGCCATGTCCCGTGTCCTGACCATCGCCTCAGCCCAGCTCGGGCCGATCCAGAAAGCCGAGACGCGCGAGAGCGTGATCGCGCGGATGATCAAGCTGATGGACCTGGCCAAGGCGCGCCACGCCGACCTGATCGTCTATCCCGAGCTGGCGCTGACGACCTTCTTTCCGCGCTGGCATCACGAGAACCGCGCCGAGGCCGATATCTGGTTCGAGGCGGAGATGCCCAACCCGTCGGTGCAACCGCTGTTCGACCTGGCCCGGCACTACCGGATGGGGCTCAGCTTCGGCTATGCCGAGAAGACGCCGGAGGGGCGCCATTTCAACACGTCCATCCTCGTCGACAAGGACGGCGCGATCGTCGGCAAATACCGCAAGATCCACCTTCCCGGCCATGTCGAGTTCGATCCGAAGCGCACCCACCAGCATCTCGAGAAGCGCTATTTCGAGCCGGGCGATCTCGGCTTCCCGGTCTGGCGCACGATGGGCGGGCTGATCGGCATGTGCATCTGCAACGACCGGCGCTGGCCCGAGACCTACCGGGTCATGGGGTTGCAGGGCGTCGAGCTTGTGGTGCTCGGCTTCAACACGCCCTCGGTCAACTCCCAGCGCAACGGCGAGGCGCTGGAACGCCGGATGTTCCACCACAAGCTCTCGCTGGCGGCCGGCGCCTACCAGAACTCGACCTGGGTTGTCGCGGTCGCCAAGGCCGGCGACGAGGACGGGCATCACCTGATGGGC
>JAKFWE010000109.1 GCA_021732895.1 Allobosea sp.
GCCTTGGCTTCAGGGGCGTCGAGGCCTTCATCACCGCCTCGCGGAGCCAATACTATCTCGGGGCCATGATCTCGGCCGAGAAGGAGGCGAGCGACGGCCTCGCCCTCCATCCCGACGCGGTCAACCTGATCGAGATCAGGGCGCGCGTCCGGCTCCGCCGTGGCCAGTTCGCGGAAGCGCTCGCCGACGCCGAGGCGGCGGTCACGGCGCGGCCGGACGACGCGCGCGCGCTGGCGACGCGGGCGGCGATCCGGCTGGCGTCGAAGGACGTGGCGGGCGCGCGGATGGATGTCGACAAGGCGCTGGCGGGCGACCCGACCCTGTTCGACGCATCCGAGATCAAGGCCGACATCCTCCTCGCGCAGGGCGACAAGGCCGGTGCGCGCGCCATCCTCGCCGCCGCCTCCGCCCGCACCGATGCGAAGCTGGCCTATGACGTCGCCTCGCGCCAGCGCGCCGCGGCCCGCGTCATCGAGCTCGACAAGCCGCCGCCGATCGTCGTCGCCGAACTCGGCGAGCCGGAGCTGAGAAAGCGCTGCGAGACCCGGGCCGACCCGCTGCGCATGCAGTCCTGCGACCATCTGGTCGAGACGGCGGCGTCGCCCGAAGCCAGGGCCGCCATGCTGGTCCTGCGCTCGCGGGCGCGGCCTCACGACCAGGCGCTGGGCGATCTCGATCTCGCCGTGGCGGCTGCGCCGGGCTACGCGCCGGCGTTGACGGCGCGCGCGTATCATCATCTCGGTCATTTCAACAAGCCCGGCGATGGCGCGCCTACGGCCCGCGCCTGGGCCGATGCCGACAGCGCCATGCGTCTGGCGGCGCCGGGATCGCCTGATTGGCGCAATGCCGTCATGGCGAGAGTCGCCGTGTCGCAGCGCAGAGGCCATTTCGCCGATGCGGTCACGGATCTGACGCGGATCGTCGAGGCCGACCCCGCGACCGTCGACTGGGTCGCCGCCGAGCGCGCCGGCGCTTCCGTCATGGCCGGGCGTCCGGAGGAGGCGCTGGCCGATCTGGCGATCGCGCAGCGCGCGCTGGGCGCGACCGACGATTTCAGCGTCGATCTGCTGGCGCAGACGCATGCGCTCGCCCTGATCGATCTGGGCCGCCTCGGGGAAGCGCAGGGCGTTCTCGCATCCTGGGAGGGCAGGCGGACAAGTCCGCACAGCGCAGCGATGCGCGAGCCGCTGAAGGCGCGCGCCCTGCTCCTGGCGGGCGCCGATCGCGCGGCGTTCGATCTGGCGGCGAAAATGGTTCTCCCCGGCGGCGCCGACAAGGCTGCGGTCGCGGTGCGCGGCATCGCGGCTGCCCGGCTCGGCGACGCGCTGGCCGCCGTCTCCGATCTGACCGGCGTCATCGATGAGGCGCTGCCCGACCCGGACCGGGCCAGATCCATCGGGCTCACGCCCGGCTTCGCGGCCGAACTCTTTCTGCATCGTGGACTGGCGCGCGCGCAGCTCCGGCAGTCGATCGCGGCCAGGGCCGATTTCGGCGAAGCGATTCGTCGCGCGCCCGATCGCGCGCGCCCCTATGCCGAGCGCGCCAGGCTCGCCCTCGCGACCGGCGACGCCTCGGCGCTCGCCGACATCGCCATGGCGCTGCGCATCGAGCCTGACGAGCCACGCTGGGCCGATCTGGCGGCCCGGATCAACCTCGCGACCGGCGACGCGGCTGCGGCCGAACGCTACGCGACCGCCGCGCTCGCCGGGCCGGCGCCGGATCCGGACCTCGTTCTGGTCCGGGCGCGGGCGCGCCACGCGCTGGGGCGATTCGAGGAGGCCGTGCAGGACGTCGCGACGAGGCTGGCCACGGCGCCGACGGACGCCGAGGCGATGGTGATCGGGATCGAGGCCCGCCTCGGCGCGGGAGATCCGCCCCGCGCGCTGGCCGCCGCGGAAGCCGCGCATCGGTCGAACGGCGCGGATTTGCGCATCCTGCTGGCGCTGGCGGATCTGAGGGCGCGCAGCGGCGATGCGCCGGGAGCGATCGGTCTGTTCGAGACGGCGGCCCAACGATCCGAAGCCGCGATCCTGGCCAACCGGCGTCTCGGCGACCTCTACGCCGGGATAGGTTCCAGTCAGCTGGCGCTCGGCTACTACGCGAGGGCGCTCGAGCCGCCGTCGCGGGGGCCGGCCGACGAGGCGGCGAAACTCGCGGCCCGCGAAGCCCGCGACGCGTTGATCCGCAAGCTGTCGGCGCCGAAATAGCAGGTCCGCCCCGCGCTGTCCGCAACGGGCCGCCCGCGCCTGCGCGCTACCCGTCGCGGCGTGGCTTGGCTAGGCTTGCGGCAGACCTCGCTCCCGGACATGAAAGCCTGACGCAATGACTGAAATGACCGCCGAAGAAGCCAGGGTCACCGCCTGGCTCGCGGATCGCAAGGAGCCCATGGTCGCGCTGCTGCGCGAGATGGTCGACACCGATTCCGGCTCCTATGACAAGGCCGGCGTCGATCGCGCCGGGCAGGTTCTGGCGCGTTTCCACGAGAGCGCCGGCCTCGCTGTCGAGATCGTGCCGGATGCGCGCTTTGGCGACGCGGTCATCGCCCGCCTGCCCAATCCGGCCGCCAACGATCAGCGCCCCGTGCTGCTGCTCGGCCATCGCGACACCGTCTTCCCCGAGGGAGAGCCGACGCGCCGCCCCTTCACGATCCGTGACGGGCGGGCCTACGGGCCAGGCGTCGCCGACATGAAGGCCGGGCTGGTGATCGAGGCCTTCGTCGCGGCCGCCTTCGCCAAATGCGGCGGGCTTTCAGCGCCGCTGATGATGCTGACGACAAGCGACGAGGAGATCGCCTCGCCGTCGTCACGGCCGGTCATCGAGGCGGCGGCGCGGGAGGCCCGCTGCGTCTTCAACGCCGAGCCGAGCCGGCTGCCCTCGGGAACCGCATTCGCAAGCGACCGCAGGCAGTCGATCACATCGGGGCGCAAGGGCGGCGTCTTCATGCGCGCCGAGTTCACCGGCAAGGCGGCCCATTCGGGCGCGAACTACGAGAAGGGCGTCTCGGCCATCGTCGATCTCGGCCACAAGATTCCCAGGCTCCAGGGCCTCACCGATCTCGAGGCCGGCGTCACGGTCAATGTCGGGCTGATCGGCGGCGGCCAGACCATCAACACCATCGCGCCCCATGCCTGGTGCGAGATCGACCTGCGCTATGTCACGGCGGGGCAGCGCGGCGAGATGGTCGCCGCGATCCGCGCGATCGTCGAGACGCCGGCCGTAGCGGGCGTGGCCGGCGCGCTGACCATCAAGGGCGAGTTCCTGCCGCTGGAGCGCACGCCCGGATCGGCGGCGCTGTTCGAGACCTATCGCGACGCCGCGGCGGGCTTCGGCATCACGGTCACGGCCGAATTCACCGGCGGCTGCGCCGATTCCGGCTTCACCGCCGCGCAGGGCTGCCCGACGCTGTGCAGCGTCGGCCCGATCGGCGGAATGGCCCATACGCCGGACGAGTTCCTCGAGGTCGAGAGCCTCGTTCCGGCCGCGCAGGTCCTGGCGCTGGCGGTGATGCGCGCGGCGGCGAGCCTCGAATGAGGCCGCTCAGAACGCCTCTTCCCAGTTGCGGCTGAGCCGCATCGCCGAATTGATCAGCCCGACGTGGGAGTAGGTCTGCGGGAAATTGCCCCACAGCTCGCCGGTCTCGAAATCGGCGTCCTCCGAGAGCAGACCCAGGTGGTTGCGGCGGGTGAGGATGCGGCCGAACAGCTCCTTCGCCTCGTCGCGCCGGCCGATCGCATGCAGCGCGTCGACATACCAGAAGGCGCAGATCAGGAAGCCGGTGTGCATGAAGCCGAAATCGTCCTCCGTGGCGTAGCGCAGCAGCAGGTCGCCGCGCGTCAGATCGCGGCCGATCGCCTCCACGGTCGCGATGAAGCGCGGATCGTCGGCCTTGACGAAGCCGAGTTCGGCGAAGAGCAGCAGCGTCGCGTCGAGGTCCTGGCCGTCGAAGGTCGAGACGAAATGGCCCTTTTCCTGGTTCCAGATGCGGTCGGTGATCGCGTTCCTAAGCCGCTTCGACTCGGCCTTCCAGTAGTCCTTGCGGTCGGCCCGGCCGAGCGTCCCGGCGATGCGCGCCAGCCGGTCGCAGGCCGCCCAGCACATCACGCTGGAGAAGGCGTGCACGACCTGCTTTTCGCGCAACTCCCATGGGCCGGCGTCGGGCTTGTCGAAGACGGCGAGCGCGCGCTCGCCCATATGTTCGAGCTGCCCGAAAAGCGCGTCCTTGCCCGGCCAGATCAGACGCTGGTCGAAGAACGAATGCGTCGCCGCCAGCACGACCGCGCCGTAGCCGTCATTCTGCACCTGGATCGCCGCGCCGTTGCCGAAGCGCACCGGCTGGTGGCCGCGATAGCCCGACAGGTTGGCGGCCTCGAATTCGTCGAGAGCGCCGCCGCGCGTGATCGGATAGAGCGGCGGCAGGTCGCCCGAGCCGTTCTGCGAGAAGGTGTCGACGATGTTAGTGATGAAGCCGAGATAATCCTCCATCGTCCGCGTCGTGCCGAGCCGGTTCAGCGCATGCACGACGAAATAGGCGTCGCGTAGCCAGCAGAAGCGATAGTCCCAGTTGCGCTGCGTGCCCGGCGCCTCCGGGATCGAGGTCGTCAGCGCCGCGACGATCGCGCCCGTCTCCTCGAACGAGCATAGCTTGAGCGTGATCGCCGCGCGGATCACCTCGCGCTGCCAGTCGAACGGTAAGGTCAGGGAGCGCACCCAGTCGCGCCAGTAATCCGTGGTCTTGTCGAGGAACTCGCGCGAGGTCTCCTCGATCTCGGCGCGCAGGGCCTCGTCGGAGCCGATGAAGAAGGAGAACGGCCGGTCCACCGCGAAGGGGATGCTCTCCATCACATAGGAGATCGGCGCGTCGGTGGTCAGCCGGATGGTCTGGTCGCCCCCGACATAGCGGACATGGTTGGAGCCGCGCGTGATCTCGTCCGGCTCCTCGCCGAGACCGAGGCAAGGCTTCAGCGTGATCTTGATGCGGGGCCGGCCCGACAGGCGCCTGACCCGGCGCACGAGCTGCGGCGGCCGGAACGAGCGCTCGAAGCGCACGAAGCGCGGCGCGAAATCCAGGATCTCGATGGCGTTGCCGTGATCGTCCGAGAGCACGGAGGACAGGATCGCCGTGTTGTCGATATAGCTCTGCTCGCACTGCGTCATGCCGATCAGTTCGATCGCGAACACGCCCTTCCTCGGCATCGCGTCGCCGTCGTCGGCCTGGTTGTCGATCAGGGAACAGAACACCGGATCGCGGTCGAAGCGCGGAAAGCAGCCCCAGACGATGTGGGCGCGGCGATCGACGAGGGCGGCGATGGCGCAATTGCCGATGAGGCCGAGATCGAGCGAGGCTGATGGCCGCCCGACGGCGATGGTCGTATCGGTCATGGTCATGTCCGTGAGAAGCTGGCGGCGGTCAGGGCGCCGGTGTCGGCGGCGGCGAGAAGAATGGCGCGCAGGTCGGTCGGCGAGGCGATGCGCAGCATCGCGCAGGTTTCGCCGGCCCCGATGCGGATCGACATGCCGCCGAGCCGGTTGACGGTCTCGAACCCCGCCTCGTCTGTGATGTCGTCGCCGATGAAGACGGGCATCCTGCCGGCATAGGGCGCGTTGCCCATCAGCCAGCCGATCGCGGCGCCCTTGCTCGCGGCGGCCGGCACGAGCTCGGCGACCGCCTTGCCTTCCTGCAGCCGGATCGACGGCCCCATTCGCGCCGCGATCCCGCGCGCCAGGGCGAGAGCCTCGTCGCGCAATTGCGGTGCGAGGCGCCAGTGCAGCGCGATCGAGATGCGCTTGTCCTCCACGATGACGCCGACATGGCCGTTGGCGAAGCGCACCAGGTCGCGCGTGGCCTCGCGCATGGCCTCGGGAACGTCAGCCTGCAACCGCACTTCGCCATCCATGCGAATCTGCGCGCCATGCAAGCCGGCGGCGTCGAAGAGATACGGTTCGAGCATGGCGTCGAGGAACGGGATCGGCCGTCCGGAGACCAGCGCCAGCGCGCCCCCCAGCGTCCTGCGCAGGACCTCGAGCGCGGGCGCGACCTGCCGGTCGAGCTTCACGGCGTCGGGCATCGGCGCGATCTCGACCAGCGTGCCATCGAAGTCGAGGAACAGCGCGATGGGTCGCTCGTCGTCTGACCGGTCGATCCGGTCGGCTGAATCGGATTCGGTGAGTGTCATTGCCTAGATCTTTACATGGATCGTGC
>JAKFWE010000406.1 GCA_021732895.1 Allobosea sp.
CCGAGACGGTGAGCGGGCGGGTGTAGCGGCATTCGGGGTAGTTCGAGCAGCCCACGAACGCGCCGAACTTGCCGAGCTTGAGGGAGAGCGTGCCGGCGCCGCAGACTTGGCAGGAGCGCGGATCGCCGCCATCGTCCCGCGCCGGAAAGACATGCGCCCCGAGCACGCCGTTCAGCGCCTCCAGAACCTCGGTGACGCGCAGATCCTTGGTGTCGCCGATCGACTTCGTGAACTCCTCCCAGAATTCGCGCAGCAGCGCCTTCCAGTCGATCTCGGCGTTGGAGACGCGGTCGAGCTTCTCTTCGAGATTGGCGGTGAAGTCGAATTCGACATAGCGCTTGAAGAAGCTCTCCAGGAACGCCGTCACCAGCATGCCCTTGTCCTCGGGCACGAGGCGCTTCTTCTCGATGCGGACATATTCGCGGTCGCGCAGGGTCGAAAGCGTCGCGGCATAGGTCGAGGGCCGGCCGATGCCGAGCTCTTCCATGCGCTTGACGAGGCTCGCCTCCGAATAGCGCGGCGGCGGCTCGGTGAAGTGCTGGTCGGCGGCGATGGCGCGCTTTTCGAGCGCATCGCCCTGCTGCATGGCCGGGAGCTTCTTGGAATCCTCATCCTCCTCGTCGTCGCGGCTCTCCTGATAGAGCGTCAGGAAGCCGTCGAAGAGCGTGACCTGGCCGGTGGCGCGCAGTTCGAGATTCCGGCCGGCGACGGTCGCCGCGATATCGACCGTGGTGCGCTCGAGCGAGGCCGATTCCATCTGGCTGGCGATGGTGCGCTTCCAGATCAGCTCGTAGAGTTTCGCCTGCTCGGGTTCGAGATGGCGCGCGACCATGGCCGGCAGGCGGCCGAGATCGGTCGGGCGGATGGCTTCGTGGGCCTCCTGCGCGTTCTTCGCCTTGACGGTGTATTTGCGCGGCACGCCGGGCACATATTGCTCGCCGAACTCCTTGCCGATGACGCGGCGCGCGGCGGCGATGGCCGAGCCGTCCATATCGACGCCGTCGGTCCGCATATAGGTGATGAGACCCACGGTCTCGCCGCCGATGTCGACGCCCTCATAGAGCCGCTGCGCGAGTTGCATGGTGCGCGCCGGGGCGAGGCCGAGCTTGCGCGAGGCCTCCTGTTGAAGCGTCGAGGTCTGGAAGGGGGGATAGGGGTGGCGCTTGACCGGCTTGGCCTCGATTTCGGCCACGCTGAAGGCGGCGGTGTCGAGCGCGGCCTTGAAGGCGTGCGCCTGCTCGCTTGTGCCGATGTCGAGCCGGGTGATCTTCTTGCCGTCGGCTCCGACGAGGCGGGCGTCGAAGACGCCGCCGGCCTTGGTGGCGAGCGTCGCCACCAGCGACCAGTACTCGCGCGCCCGAAAGGCCTCGATCTCGCGCTCGCGGTCGCAGACGATGCGCAGCGCCACCGACTGCACCCGGCCGGCCGAACGCGCGCCCGGCAGCTTGCGCCACAGCACCGGCGAGAGCGTGAAGCCGACGAGGTAGTCGAGCGCCCGGCGCGCCAGATAGGCGTCGACCAGCGCCTGATCCACCTGGCGCGGATTGGCCAGCGCCGTCTGCACCGCGTCCCTGGTGACGGCGTTGAAGGTGACGCGCTCGACCGGAATGCCCTTCAGCGCGCGCCTGGCGTTGAGCGCTTCCAGCACATGCCAGGAGATCGCCTCGCCCTCGCGGTCGGGGTCGGTCGCCAGGATCAGCTTTTCCGCGCCCTTGACCGCCTTGACGATCTCGGCGACCTGCTTGGCCCCGCGCCCCTCGATCTCCCATTTCATCGCGAAGTCGTTGTCGGGCTCGACCGAGCCGTCCTTGGCGGGAAGGTCGCGGATATGCCCGAACGAGGCGATGACCTCGTAGTCGGAGCCGAGATACTTGTTGATCGTCTTGGCCTTGGCCGGCGACTCGACGACGAGGAGCTTCATGAGGCTGTTCAATCTCAAATGACGAAGAATGCTGCGCAGGCACCAGGAATGCTGCGCTGGAACATGGCGTGCCGGCCGAATGCGGCCCGACGCGGTGCGAGGTGATAGCGGGTCGGCAGCGGCGGCGAAAGTGGGGAGAGCGCCGCGCGATGTCAAACCGGCCGGCTGTTGCGCCGATGTCTCCCGAACGGGGAGTCGCGCGGGACTGTCCCGGCGTTGCGCTGACTACGCCTTGCGCGCGCCCCGACTGACGCCTACACAACGCTCCTTAAATGACTACACCGGTCCCGCTCTATCCGCATCGCCATCTCCTCGGCATCGAGGGGCTGTCGCATCTGGATATCGAGGCGTTGCTCGACCGGGCCGAGACCTACGTGGCGCTGTCGCGGCAGGTCGAGAAGAAGACCGCGACCCTGCGCGGCCGGACCCAGATCAACCTGTTCTTCGAGCCATCGACGCGCACGCAGGCGTCCTTCGAGCTCGCCGGCAAGCGGCTCGGCGCCGACGTCATGAACATGTCGGTCGCCGCATCCTCCGTGAAGAAGGGCGAGACGCTGATCGACACCGCGGCGACGCTGAACGCGATGCGCCCCGACATCCTGGTGGTGCGCCATCACGCCGCCGGCGCGGTCAACCTGCTCGCCCGCAAGGTCGGCTGCTCGGTGGTCAACGCCGGCGACGGCGCCCATGAGCACCCGACGCAGGCCCTCCTCGACGCGCTGACGATCCGCCGCAACAAGGGCAGGATCATGGGGCTGACGGTCGCGATCAGCGGCGACATCCTGCATTCGCGCGTGGCCCGCTCCAACATCATCCTGCTCAACGCGCTCGGCGCGAAGGTGCGCCTGATCGCGCCGTCCACGCTTCTGCCCGCCGGCATCGAGCGCATGGGCGTTTCCGTCTTCACCGACATGAAAAAGGGGCTGGAAGGCGCTGATATCGTGATGATGCTGCGCCTCCAGCTCGAGCGCATGCACGGCGCCTTCGTGCCGTCCTCGAAGGAGTATTTCCGCTATTACGGGCTCGACCGCGCCAAGCTCGACCTCGCCGCGCCAAACGCTCTCGTGATGCATCCAGGCCCGATGAACCGCGGCGTCGAGATTTCCTCGGAAGTCGCCGACGGCGCCCAGTCGCTGATCCGCGAGCAGGTCGAGATGGGCGTCGCGGTGCGCATGGCGGTGCTCGACGCGCTGTCGCAGCACCTACCCAATGGCTGAGCGGGATGGGCAGCATCGTCGCCATCCTGCTGGGGCTGATGCGGCGGGCGCGCTTCGCCTTCGTCGCGGCCTATCTGGTGGCGGCCGTCGGTTTCCTCCTCGCCGATCCGCGCTCGGGCTGGACCTGGTTCATCATCGTGGCGGGTGCGGTGCTGAGCCTGTTGTTCTGGGGGGTGGTCGCATTCTGGACGCATGTCTTCGCGGCCGGACGCGGTCGCGGCGGGGCTGACGGGAACGGACATGGCTGAATCGACCGACCTCGCGATCCTCGATGCGCGCCTCGTCGATCCGGCGACGGGCCGCGACGGACGAGGCTCCGTCCTGATCCGCGACAGGGCGATCGCCGATGTCGTCTGGGGGGCGGCGCCCACGCCGGGCGAAGGCGTGCGCCGCATCGACGGGCGCGGCCTCGTCCTGGCGCCGGGCCTCGTCGATCTGCGCGCCTTCCTCGGCGAGCCGGGCGCCGAGTTCCGCGAGACGCTCGGGACCGGCTCTCACGCCGCCGCCGCCGGCGGCGTCACCACCATCGTCTGCCGGCCCGACACCGATCCGCCGATCGACGACCCGGCCATCATCGATTTCATCAAGCGGCGCGCCCGCGACAAGGCGATCGTCAACGTGCTGCCCTGCGCCGCGCTGACAAAGAGCGTCGCAGGGCGCGAGATCACCGAGTTCGGCCTTCTTCTGGAAGCGGGCGCGGTCGCGTTCTCCGACGGCGCGAAGGCGCTGCGCAATCCGCAGGTGATGCGCCGGGCCCTGATCTATGCGCGCGATTTCGACGCGCTGATCATGAACCATGTCGAGGATCCCGATCTGGCCGGCGGCGGCGTGATGAACGAGGGCGAGTTCGCCAGCCGCAAGGGGCTGCCCGGCATTCCGCTCGAGGCCGAGACGGTGATGCTGGAGCGCGACATCCGGCTCGCGCTGGCGACCGGAGGGCGCTACCACGCGGCGATGATCTCCTGCGCGCAGTCGCTGGAACTGGTGCGTCGCGCCCGGGCGGCGGGCGCACGCGTCACCTGCGGCGTCTCGATCAACAACCTGACGCTCAACGAGAATGACGTTGGCGACTACCGGACCTTCTGCAAGGTCTCGCCGCCGCTGCGCCACGAGGACGACCGGCTGGCCATGGTGGCGGGCCTGGCCGAGGGCGTGATCGACGTGGTGGTCTCCGACCATGACCCGCAGGATGTCGAGACCAAGCGCCAGCCCTTTGGCGAGGCGGCCAACGGCGCGCTCGGCATCGAGACGATGCTGGCGGCCGCCCTGCGGCTGGTCCATGCCGGGCAGATCGGCCTGCCGGCGCTCCTGGCGGCGCTGACGGCGCGCCCCGCGGGATTGCTGGGGCTGCCTTGCGGGCGGCTCGATCGCGGCGCCCCGGCCGATCTCGTGCTGTTCGATCCGGACGCTCCCTTCGTCGTCGACAAGCGCGCGCTGAAGTCGCGCGCCAAGAACTCGCCCTTCGACGAAGCGCGCCTGCAGGGGCTGGCGCGGCTGACGATCGTGGCGGGGCAGGTGGTCTATGAGGCGCGGGGCGGCTAGACTCTTGCAACGATCGGAACGGGCGCGAGGGGCGGCATGCCGGAGCTGACGAGTTGGGGCCTGTCATGGCCAGCGATCCTGGCGGCCCTGTCGATCGGCTATCTGCTCGGCTCGATCCCGTTCGGCATCGTCCTGACGAAGCTGTCCGGCGGGCCCGATCTGCGCGGCATCGGCTCCGGCAACATCGGCGCGACGAATGTGCTGCGCACCGGCAACAAGAAGCTCGCGGCGCTCACGCTCGCGGGCGACATGCTCAAGGGCACGGCCGCCGTCCTGGTCGGGGCCTTTTTTCTGGGAGGCCGCGAGGCGGCGTTGCTGGCCGGGCTAGGCGCTTTCAGCGGCCATCTTTTCCCGGTTTGGCTCAAGTTCCGCGGCGGCAAGGGCGTCGCGACCTATCTCGGCGTCCTGATCGGACTGAAATTCTCGATTGCGGTCGTCTTCGCCGCCATCTGGCTCGCCGTCGCCTATCTCAGCCGCTATTCCTCGCTCTCGGCGCTGCTGGCGAGCCTGCTGACGCCGCTTCTGCTGTGGGTCTGGGTCGACGATGCGCGCGCGGCGCTGCTGATGGCCGTGCTGACGCTGGCGCTCTGGTTCATGCACCGCGAGAACATCGCCCGTCTGCTCAAGGGCAGCGAAGGCAAGATCGGCCAGAAGGGCTGACCCGGTGGCCGGCATCCAGCTCAGCGAGGCGCAGCGTCTGGACTGGCTGCGTCTGATCCGCAGCGAAAGCGTCGGCCCGCGCACCTTTCGCGCGCTGCTCAACCGGTTCGGCGGCGCCGCCGCGGCGCTGGAGGCGCTGCCCGATCTGGCGCGCCAGGCGGGCCGCACGGTCCGGCTCTGCGCGAAGGGCGAGGCGGAGCGCGAATACGAGGCGTTGCGGCGCCTCGGGGGACGCTTCATCGCGCTGGGCGAAGCTGACTATCCCGCGCCCTTGCAGGCGATCGATTCGGCCCCGCCGCTCCTCGCCGTGCGGGGCGACGCCGCGGCGATGCTGCGGCCCTGCGTCGCGCTGGTCGGCTCGCGCAATGCCTCCGCCGCCGGTCTCAAATTCGCGGCGCGGCTGGCGCGCGACCTCGGCGAGGCCGGCTTCACGATCGTCTCCGGGCTCGCGCGGGGCATCGACACCGCGGCGCATGAGGCGAGCGTCGCGAGCGGCGGCGCGGCCGTGCTCGCCGGCGGCCTCGACGAGGTTTATCCGCCGCAGAACATTCCGCTCCTGAACAGGATGCTGGCCGGCGGCGTCGCGATCAGCGAGATGCCGATGGGATGGGTTCCGCGCGGCCGCGATTTCCCGCGGCGCAACCGCCTCGTCTCGGGCCTCGCGCTCGGCACCGTTGTCGTCGAGGCAGCGCGCAAATCGGGTTCCCTGATAACGGCGCGCTTCGCCAACGAGCAGGGTCGGCTGGTCTTCGCGGTGCCGGGCTCGCCGCTCGATCCGCGCGCCGAGGGCGCCAACCTGCTGATTCGCGAAGGCGCGACCCTTTGCGCGGAAGCCTCC
>JAKFWE010000405.1 GCA_021732895.1 Allobosea sp.
CGACCTTGGCGACGAGGCTGGAGGCCGCCGGGGCGACCGCCGGCCCTGCGTCGGCGGCAGCCTGGGCGCCGACCGCCTTCGCGTCCGTAGCCTTGGCATCGGCCGCCTTGGCCGGCTCCGGCGCGGCGGCGGCGACAGCCGCAAGAACCGCGTCATGATCCGCCGATTCGGCGCGAACCGTGGCTTTGGTCCTGCCGGAACTGTCGAGCACCACGACGCGCGGGCCGATCGTCAGCGCGTCCGGGCGGCTGACGCCGACATCGCGCGAGGCCCATGAGACCGAACGATTGAGCGAGGCGGAGCCGCTGGCGACGAGCGTGCGCTTGAAGGTGGCGTGCTGGTCGCCGTCGTCGTAGAGCAGCTTGATCGCCGGCGTGCCCTTGGCGACGAGCGCCGCGACCTGGGTCTCGTCCTGCTGGCGCTTCTGCTGTACGGCCTGCGCGACGCCAGCGTCGATCGTCGCCTTGCCGCTGGCGTCGCGGTTGAAGACATAGCGGCCGCCCGCCACCGAGACCTGCGGCTCGTCCTTCATCACATCGAAATAGTCGGTCCCTTCCTTCAGGTTCTTCCAGAAGGCGATGTTGGAGTCGAGCCGGTGCTTGGCCAGGTTCTCCGGCGTCATCCTGAAAGGCAGCGCCTGCATCTGCACGGCCTTCTGGCCGCCGTTCTGCGCCTCGCGGACCAGCGCGTAGATCTCGCCCATCTGGTCGTCCGTCATGGAATAGCAGCCAGCGGAGGAACAGGCCCCGTGCACCATCAGGTAATTGCCGGTGCGGCCATGCGAGCGGTCATAGGCGTTGGGGAAGCCCATGTTGAACGAGACATAATAGGCCGAGTTCGGGTTCATCTGCGTCGGCGCGATCGCATAGAAGCCCTCGGGCGCCATCCGGTCGCCCTCGCGCAATTTCGGGCCGAGCTGGCCGGACCAGCGGCACATCGGGAAGGTCTTGAGAAGCTCGTATTGACCGGTCGCCTTGCGCTTCCAGACCTCGAGCTCGGATTCCTTCTTGTAGGAGCGGATCAGGATCGGCTGGTCCTTGCTCATGCCCTTCTCGGCCATCAGCGCGTAGGTCGCCGACGGGATCGGGATATAGTGCCGGGCGGACCCGCGATAGCGATCTTCCTCGCAGGCGCCGAGCGTCAGGGCGACGAGAGCTGCGAGCGCGATTTGCCTGGTGGCCACTTCGTCTATCCCATCGCGAGGCCGGTCGAGAGCCGACGTTTCACCAAGCAAAACGGCAAAAGCAAGCCGCCCGCCAGTTCTAGAACCATTAGGCTTGAAGGTTTCTTACCATGGCCAGAACCGGCATGGCCAGACGGTCAACGAGGCGTTAACGCAACATCTCCGCAAAAAATCGGATCGCATCATGATGTCTAGAGGCCGCGTCCGATCGCCAGAAACTTCTCGGCGCGGCGGTTGACGATCTCGTCACCGGAGCCGCCGGCCGCGTCGGCGAGCGCCGACGCCACCGCATCGCCGGCCCGCGCGATCATCGTCCGGGGATCGCGATGGGCGCCGCCCACCGGCTCGCTGACGATCCGGTCGATCACGCCGAAGCGCAGCAGATCCTGCGCGGTGATCTTCATGCCGGTCGCAGCGTCCTGCGCGCGGCCCGTGTCGCGCCACAAAATCGAGGCCGCGCCCTCGGGCGAGATCACGGAATAGATCGCATGCTCCAGCATCATCACCCTGCTGGCGGCCGCGATCGCGATCGCGCCGCCCGAGCCGCCCTCGCCGATCACCAGCGCGACGCTGGGCGTGCGGAGGGACAGACAGGCTTCGGTCGAGCGCGCGATCGCCTCGGCCTGGCCGCGCTCCTCGGCCTCGATGCCCGGATAGGCGCCGGCGGTGTCGATCAGGCTGAGCACCGGCAGGCCGAAACGGTCGGCGAGCTCCATCAGGCGCGCGGCCTTGCGATAGCCCTCGGGCTTCGGCATGCCGAAATTGTGACGGATGCGGGTCTCGGTCGAATCGCCCTTTTCGTGGCCGATGATGCAGACCGGCTCGCCGCGGAAACGTCCGAAGCCGCCGACGATGGCCTCATCCTCGCCGAAGGCCCGGTCGCCGGCCAGCGGCGTGAACTCGTCGATCAGCGCCGCGCAATAGTCGCTGAAATGCGGCCGCTGGGGGTGGCGGGCCACAAGGGTCTTCTGCCATGGCGTCAGCGCGCCGTAGAGCTCCCTCAGCGCCTGGCTGGCCCTGGCGTCGAGCCTGGCGATCTCGTCGGCCAGCGCGTGATCCTCGCCCTTGCCGGCGAGCGCGCGCAGTTCGTCGGCCCTGGCCTCGAGCTCGGCGACTGGCTTTTCGAAATCGAGATAGCTTCGCATCGTGGTCCCGTTCCGGTTCCGCACCGCCGTCATGCGGATCATGGCGCGCGGATCTTTGAAAGGCTGGAGACCGGGCCGGCGAAAGGCGGCGGACCTTGGCCGCGCCCCGACGGGGTTGTCAACCCGCCGCGCCGGCCTCGCCGGCTCTCGCGCCGCGCTGCGTCGGCTGCGGCAGCAGGACCGGCCGGAAGGCGAAGCTGCGCCGCGTCGCGCGCAGCGGGGCGCGCCGGTAGACCTGCTTGGTCGCGTCGATGACATGCACCCCGGCGAAGGGCAGCGACAGGCCGGCGCCGAGCCGCTCCCAGAGCGGAGCCGAGCGCATGAACAGCCGCCGCTTCAGGGGCGGCACATAGAGCGCCTCGGCCCAGTTCTCCGGCGAGAATTCGGCCCGGCGCATGAGCGCCTCGAGCTGCGAGCGGCTGAACGGGCGGCCATGACCGAACGGCGTGCCGTCCATGCGCGCCCATAATCCGCGCCGGTTCGGCGCGACGACGATCATCCGGCCGCCGGGGTTGAGCACGCGCGAAACCTCCTCCAGCAGATCGTCCGGGCTTTCGGTTTCCTCCAGCGCATGCACCAGGACGATGCGGTCGATCGAGGCGGTGGGCAAGGGCAGCAGCGTCGGCTCGACCAGCGCCGAGGCCGAGGCGCCCGCGGACGGCCAGTTCACCACGCCCTGCGCGGCGGGCATGAAGGCCAGCACACGCTCGGCCCCGACGCCCAGCACCGAGAGATAGGGCGTCGAGAAACCCAGCCCCATCACGCGCTGGCGGCCGCATTCAGGCCAGAAGCGCAGCATGACGCGGCCGATGCAGCGCCGCGCCACATGGCCGAGCGGGCTGGCGTAGAAGGCGCGCAGATCGACGACGTCGAGAGCCATGGGCAGGCAGATGGCGCGGAATGGCGCGACGCGCAAGGCCAGGCGGCGAACGACCGAGGACGAATGCGAATGGCGAGTGGACACGGGAGGGAGAGCCGGGCAGCCTCGCGCATCCGCGCCACTCGCCACTCGCCGTTCACCTCCCGGAGTCGCCATGCCCCTCGACCTGCACGTCTTCCGCACGCTCAGCGACAACGCCGGCGCGCTGGTGCGCTGCCCGGCCAGCGGCGCCTGCGCCGCGATCGACGCGCCAGACGCCGATCAGGTGCTGGCCGCAGCGAGGTCGAAGGGATGGACGATCTCCGACATCCTCGTCACTCACGCCCATGCCGATCACACGCAGGGCGTCGCGGCGCTGAAACAGGCGACCGGCGCGCGCGTCGTGGGGCCTTCCGACGCGGCGGCGTCGGCTCCGCTGGACGCGATCGTCGGCGAGGGCGACCGCGTCGCGCTCGGCGAGGCCTCTTTCGAGGTCTGGCACACGCCCGGCCACCAGGACGGCCATCTCAGCTTCGTCTGCGCCGAATCGGAACTCGCCCTCGTCGGCGATGTCGTGTTCGTCCTCGGCTGCGGCCGCGTCATGCCGGGCCGCATGGCGGGCATGTGGCTTTCGCTGTCGCGAATCATGGCGTTGCCGGAGGCGACCCGGCTCGTCGGCGGCCATGACTACACCTTGTCCAACGCCCGTTTCGCCATCGCCATGGACCCTGCCAACCCGGCCCTGCAGGCGCGCCTTCTGGAAGCCGAGGCCGCCAAGGCGCAGGGACGCTTCTGGGCGCTCACCACGGTCGGCGAGGAGAAGGTGACCAACCCGTTCTTCCGGGCCGGCGAGCCGGCGTTGGCGGCGGCCGTCGATCGGCCCGGGGCCAGCGCCGGCGACGTCTTCGCCGCCCTGCGCGAAGCCAAGAACCGGTTCTGATCCGGCGATGGGCGCGCTGGACGGATTGACCGCCCGTGAGGTCGCAGCCCTGCTCGGGCTTAGCCCCCACCCGGAGGGCGGGCGCTATCGCGAAACCTTCCGCGACCCGGCGGGGCCGGAGGGTCGGGGTCACTCGACCGCGATCTATTACCTGCTCGACACCGGCGAGACCTCGGAATGGCACCGGATCGACGCCGCCGAGATCTGGCATCACTATGCCGGCGCGCCGCTGGTGATCAGCATCTCGCCCAACGGCCATGACGTTTCGGCGCATCATCTCGGCGCGGACCTGCGCGCCGGGCAGCGCCCGCAATTCGTCGTGCCCGCCGGTTGCTGGCAGAGCGCGACCTCGCTCGGCGCGTGGAGCCTCGTCGGCTGCACGGTCGCGCCGGGCTTCGCCTTCACCGGCTTCGAGATGGCCCCGCCCGACTGGCGACCGACGCCGCGACGGACCGGAGGCGCGTGATGGAGCCCGATCTCGCGCTGGTGCTGGAATGCGAGCGCCGCATCGTCAACGCCTGGCCGGCGCCGGCGACGTTGCTGATCGGCGATTTCGTGCTGCGTTTCGCCGGCGGCTATTCCGGCCGCGCCAATTCGGCCTCGCCGCTGAAGGCCGGGGCGGCTCTGGACGATGCGACGCTGGACCTGATCGAGGAGCTCTACCGGGCCGAGGGTCTGCCGCCCTGCATCCGGCTGACGCCGCTGATCGCGGGCGAGACCAGCCGGCGCATCCTGGCGCGCGGCTACGCGCTCAAGGACGCCTCCTTCGGGTTGATCGGCGGTCTCGATCCTGGCGCTCGCGCGCTCGAGCCCGATCTCCAGATCGAGGCGCGGGCCAGCCCCGAATGGATCGCGGGCGTCGCCGCGCATCAGACCGGTCTCAAGACGAACGCCGTGAACCTGGCGGCGATCGTCGAGAAGGTCAGGCTGCCTGCCGCCTTCGCGACGCTGCTCATCGCCGGCGAGCCCGTCGCCTACGGCATGAGCGTGGCCGAACGCGGCATGGCCGAGATCGGCTCGGTCGTGGTCGATGGCGCGCGGCGCAGGCAGGGTTTCGGCCGCCGCATCGTCTCCGGCCTGATGGCCTGGGCCGCGAGTCAGGACTGCGCCAGCGCCTATCTCCAGGTCGATCGGACCAACGCGGCCGCGCTGGAACTCTATGCCGGCCTCGGCTTCGGCCAGGTCTACGCCTACGAGACGCGCATCCTGGCGTGAGGCGCCGCGTCAGCCCGCGGCGTCGGCGGCGGCGCTGCGGCGGCGGATGCCGGCGAGCGTGACGCCGCCGAGCGCCGTCCCGTCGGCGGCGACAATGGTCGCGCCCTCTCCGCCCTGAGCCAGCAGGGCGGAGAGCACCTCGCGCAGGTTGGCGTTCGCCGGCAGGCGCAGGGCGCTTTCGGCGGCGCCGGGCTCGAGCGCATCGCCAGCCGCGACCAGCGAGAGCCGACGCAGGGCGCGGTCGGCGCCGACGAAATCCGCGACGAAATCATCGGCCGGGGCGGCGAGCAGGCGGTCGGGCGTGTCGTATTGCACGAGCCGGCCGTCCTTCATGATCGCGACCATGTCGCCCATCCGGATCGCCTCGTCGATGTCGTGGGTGACCAGGATGACGGTCTTCTTCAGCCGCTTCAGGATGGCGAGGAATTCTTCCTGCAGCCGGCCGCGCACCACCGGATCGACCGCGCCGAAAGGCTCGTCCATCAGCATCACCGGCGGATCGGCCGCGAGCGCCCGGGCCACGCCGACGCGCTGACGCTGCCCTCCGGAGAGATGGCGCGGATAGCGCGGGAGGTAGAGCGCCGGATCGAGTCCGACCAGATCGAGCATCTCCTCGCTGCGCGCCCTGATGCGCGAGGCGTCCCAGCCCAAAAGCTTCGGCACGGTCGCGACGTTCTGGGCGATCGTCATGTGCGGGAACAGGCCGATCTGCTGGATGACGTAGCCGATATGCCGGCGCAGCTCGACCGGATCGACCTTGGTCACGTCGTCGCCGCCGACGATGATGCGCCCCGATGTCGGTTCGATCAGCCGGTTGACCATGCGCATTGTCG
>JAKFWE010000040.1 GCA_021732895.1 Allobosea sp.
GAGAAGGTGGCCCTGCGCAGCCGGGTCGGATGAGGGCAGACCGGGTGAGTCAGAACGAGGTAAAAACCGCGCCTCGGCGTGGCACTCATCCGTCAGCGCTACGCGCTGCCACCTTCTCCCCCGAGGGGAGAAGGAAGAACCAACGCGAACCACCCCGCTTCGTCGATCACCTGCACGCCATGCTTCGCGGCGTCCTTCAGCTTCGAGCCCGCGCCAGGCCCCGCCACCAGCAGGTCGGTCTTCGACGAGACCGAGCCCGCGACCTTGGCGCCGAGCCGCTCGGCCATCGCCTTGGCCTCGTCGCGGGTCATCTGCTCCAGCGCCCCGGTGAAGACCACGGTCTTGCCGGCGACCGGGCTGACCGAGGCCACCGCCTCCAGCGGCTGTGGCGCGACCTGCGCCAGCAGCCGTCCCAGCATCTCCCGGTTATGCGCCTCGGCGAAGAACTGGATCAGCGCCTCGACCACGGTAGGCCCGACGCCGTCGATGGCGTCGAGCTCCTGCCGCTCCGGCGCGGCGGGATCGGTCGCCGCCAGCACGGCGGCTTGCAGCGCCTCGAACGAGCCGTAATGCCGGGCCAGCAGCCGGGCGTTGGTCTCGCCTACATGGCGGATGCCGAGCCCGAAGATGAAACGGTTCAGCGGCGGATTTCGCCGCTCCTCGATGGCGGCGAAGAGCTTCGTCACGCTCTGCGCGCCGAAGCCGTCCTTGTCCTTGAGCTTTTTCAGGTTCGCCGCGTCGCGCCCGGCCAGCGTGAAGATGTCGGCCGGCTCCTTCACCGGCAGGTCGGAATCGGCGTGGAAGAACTCGATCTGCCTGTCGCCGAGCCCTTCGATGTCGAGCGCGTCGCGCGAGACGAAATGCTTCAGCCGTTCGACCGCCTGCGCCGCGCAGATGAGCCCGCCGGTGCAGCGCCGCACGGCGTCCTCCTTGCCCGAGCGGGGATTGTGCTCGCGCACCGCGTCGCTGCCGCAGATCGGGCATGTCTTCGGAAACACGTAAGGCGCCGCATCCGCCGGACGCTTGTCCAGATCGACCGCCTCGACGCGCGGAATGACGTCGCCGGCGCGCTTCACCGTCACCGTGTCGCCGACCCGGATGTCGGGCGGCTCGCCGGACCTGATGCGCTCGCCCTTCGAATCGAAGCCCCGGATGTAGTCCTCGTTGTGGAGCGTCGCATTGGTGACGACGACGCCGCCGACCGTCACGGGTTTGAGCCGCGCCACCGGCGACAGCGCCCCGGTGCGCCCGACCTGGATGTCGATCGCCTCCAGCACGGTGGTCGCCAGCTCGGCCGGAAATTTATGCGCGATCGCCCAGCGTGGCGCGCGCGAGACGAAGCCGAGCCGGCTCTGCAGCGAAAGATCATCGACCTTGTAGACCACCCCGTCGATATCGTAGCCGAGCGTGGCGCGCTGGCTCTCGATCAACCGGTAATGCGCCAGCAGCGCCTCGACGCCAGCGCAGGTCGTCGTCAGCGGATTGACGCGGAAGCCCCAGCGCGCGAAGGCCGCGACCACGCCCGATTGCGTCGCCGCCGGCAGCGCCGGCATCTCGCCCCAGGCATAGGCGAAGAAGCGCAGCGGCCGCGACGCCGTGATCGAGACGTCGAGCTGGCGCAGGGAGCCTGCCGCCGCATTGCGCGGATTGGCGAATTCCGGCGCCCCCTTCGCGCGCTGGCGCTCGTTGATGCCGGCGAAATCGGCATGGCCGAGATAGACCTCGCCGCGCACCTCGGCGATCGCCGGAACGTCGTCGCCGGCGAGACGGTCGGGAATCTCGGCGATGGTGCGGGCGTTGGCGGTGACGTCCTCGCCCTCCTCGCCGTCGCCGCGCGTCGCGGCATGGACGAGCGCGCCGTTCTCGTAGCGCAGCGAGAGCGACAGCCCGTCGATCTTCGGCTCGGCGGTGAAGGCGGGACCCTCCATCTCGGCCCTGATGCCGAGAAAGCTGCGCACCCGCTGCACGAAATCGGAAACGTCCTCGTCGGAAAAGGCGTTTCCGAGCGAAAGCATCGGCGCGCGATGCCTGATTCTGGCGAATTTCGAGGATGGCTTGGCGCCGACGGCCTCGCTCACCGGCTGCTCGTCCCTGAGCTCGGGATGCGCCTCCTCCAGCGCCACCAGCCGTCGGCGCCTGGCGTCATAGGCGGCGTCGTCGAGGATCGGCCGGTCGTCGCGGAAATAGGCGTCGTTGGCCGCGGCGATCTCCTGCGCCAGCGCCCTGTGCTCGGCCCTGGCCCGGCGCTTGGTCAGTTCGGCGACGGGCGGCGGCTCGGTCTCGCTCATCGTCCTGATTTAGGCGAGAGCGGGCGAGCGAGAAAGGGGGTTTGCGAGCCGCATCGATCCCGCATTCGTGTTCGTCGAAACATGCAACAAACGTCGCATTCCGAGGTATCATACCCGGCGGAGATCAGAATGCTCGACGCCTGACAGCGCTGACCGGGATTTTCCAGAGACAGGCACCGCGTCACACGCTGCCGGCGATCCGGGCGAAGAACCTGGAGAAACGCCATGGCCACGATCGACAGCATGCCCCACCTCGCCGGCGCCGCGCCAGCCGCCCAGCCGCGCGTGCGCACGATCACGACCGGGGATCTGCGCGAGGCGTTGTCGCGAGGCTGGGAGGATTTCAAGGCCAAGCCGAGCCATCTCGTCTTCCTCGCCCTGATCTATCCGATCGCCGGCGTGGTGCTGGCCCAGCTCACGGTGAGCTACAACATCTTCCCGCTGCTGTTTCCGCTGCTCGCCGGTTTCGCGCTGCTCGGACCCTTCGCCGCGATCGGCCTCTACGAGATCAGCCGCCGGCGCGAGAAGGGCATCGATTCGTCCTGGGGCCACGCCTTCGCGGTGCTGAAATCGCGTGCGATCGGCTCGATCGCGATGCTCGGCGCGCTTCTGACCGGTCTTTTCCTGCTCTGGCTCGCGGTCGCCTGGGGGCTCTATCGCGGCCTGTTCGGCTGGGAGCCGCTGCTCTCGATCGGCGGCTTCCTGCGCGACGTGCTGACGACGCCGAGCGGCTGGGCCCTGATCCTGATCGGCAACGCCGTCGGTCTGGCCTTCGCCATCGCGGCCCTGTCCCTGACGGTCGTCTCGTTCCCGCTGCTGCTCGACCGGCATGTCGATCTCGCCACGGCGGTGCGGACCTCCATCGCCGCCGTCCAGCACAATCCGCGCGTCATGGCGATCTGGGGGCTGATCGTCGCCGGCCTGCTCGTTCTCGGCACTCTGCCGGTGCTGGTCGGCCTCGTCGTTGTCATGCCCGTGCTTGGCCACGCCACCTGGCATCTCTACCGCAAGGTCGTCGAGAACTGACGCCGCCGAAAAGGCTGCGACGCGTTGAACCTCCTCCCCCCGCCCCGCGACCAACGGTCATGGGGCGGCAATGGCGCGGCCCCGCACCGGACCAGGGGAGCTTCCAATGTCCAAGCGCATCACCTTCGCCAGCCTCAGCCTCGCCGTCGTCCTCGGCGCCGGCGCGCTTCTCGGCGGCTCGATCGCCACCTCCAGCGATGCGGAAGCGCGCGGCTGGCACGGGCGCGGGCATGGCCATTTCGGCTACGACTTCCGTCATCCCGGCCGTTACTGGGGCCATGGCGGCTGGGGCTATCGCCGCGCTTATTTCGGCGACTGTTTCCGCGTCGTCAAATTCCGCTTCGTGCCCGGCGTCGGCCGGGTCGCCCGCCCGGTCACCATCTGCCACTGATCGCGCGCATGGCGGCCGGACCAGAAGGAGCCGGATCGATCCGGCTCCCGCAGGCCCTCGCTCGCTTGCGGCGGCGGCGGAACTTTCGGCGCCGGTCCGGGTTGTCCGCTCGCCGTGGCGACGTCACGGCCATCAGACATGCGGACCGCGTCGGCCCGCTCGAAGCCGGGGGCTTTTCATGAACAATATCATTTACATCGTTGGACTGATCGTCGTCGTTCTCGCCATTCTGTCGTTCCTCGGACTGCGCTGAGGCGCGGCGGCCCATCGAAGGTCAGCCGCGGTCGTCGCGACGCGGCTTCTTCCTGAAGTCTTTTCCTGGCGGCCGGTTTTCCGGCTGTCGGGCGAATCTGGCTTTCGGGCCGGCAAACGGCGTTTCTGTCGCGGCGGGAGCCCCGCCCGGTCTCGGCTTGCTCTGATAGGGTTTTTTCCTGCTCTCGAAGGCCTTGCCGACCGGGCTGTCGCCGGAATGGGCTCGATCGCCGCGCATCGGGTCGTAGCGCTCGCTGGCCGGGCGCGCGCCTGCGTCTCCGACCGGCCTGCCCTTGCCTTCATGGGGCCGCTTCTTGGCGAATGGCGGCGCCTTTTGCCGCGCGCCCCCGCGCTGCTCGTCTCGCGGCGCCTGATCGGCGCGCGTATGGCTCGCCTTCTCCGCGAACGGCCTGGCCGGCCGGCGCTCGCCCTCGCCGTCGACGCGCTCGATCAGGATCTTCTCCCGGTCGGCGGCGCTGGCGAGCGCGGCGAAGCGCTCCGCGACCTCGGCGTCGATCTCGACCTTGGTCTCCTTGTCGAAGATGCGGATGGCGCCGACCTCGTCGCGCGTGATCTTGCCGCGCCGGCACAGCATCGGCAGCAACTGGCGCGGATCGGCCCCGTCCTTGCGGCCGATGTTCAGGCGGAACCAGACCGTCTCGCCGCGCGGCCCGGCCTTGCGCGGTCCCTCCGCACGCGGACCGTCTTCCCGGTTCCCGCCGAAGCGGGCGCCGTCGCGCGGTGCGTAATCCTCGCGCGGACCATATTCTTCACGTGATCTGGCCGGTCGGCGCTCGTCGCGGCCGAAACCGGGATCGCCGACTTCTTCCGCGGCCGGCTGGCGCGAGCGGTAGACCCGCACCAGAGCCGCCGCGATCTCGTGGGGCGAGCGGCTGGCCAGCACCGCCTCGACCATGGCCGCGTCGTCCTCGCCGGCCTCGCCCGCGAGCAGCGGGTCGGCGAGCAGGCGCTCCTTGTCGAGCGCCCGGATCTCGTCGGGCGTCGGCGGGCCGGCCCAGGTCACGTCGACGCCGGCCTGCGCGATCAGCATCTCGGCCTTGCGACGGCGCGAGACCGGCACGAGCAGCACGCTCGCGCCCTTCTGCCCGGCGCGGCCAGTGCGGCCGCTGCGATGCTGCATCACCTCCGCGTCGTTGGGCAACTCGGCATGGATGACGAGCATCAGCCCCGGCAGGTCGATGCCGCGCGCCGCCACATCGGTCGCGACGCAGACTCGCGCCCGGCCGTCGCGCAGCGCCTGAAGCGCCGAATTGCGCTCGCCTTGCGAGAGTTCGCCCGACAGCGCCACGGCGGAAAAGCCGCGCTCGAGCAGGATCGCCTCGAGATGGCGCACGGCGTTGCGCGTGTTGCAGAAGACCAGCGCGGTCGGCGCATCGTGGAAGCGCAGCAGGTTGACCACCGCGAGTTCGGCTTCCTTCGGGAAGACCCTGATGGCGCGATAGGCGATGTCGGCATGGCCGCGCGGCCCGCCCGCCACCTCAATGCGCAGGGCGTCGCGCTGGTAGCTGCGCGCCAGCGTGATGATCGCCTTCGGCAGCGTCGCCGAGAACAGCAGGCTTCGCCGGCCCTCCGGCGTCGTCTTCAGGATGAATTCGAGATCCTCGCGAAAGCCGAGATCGAGCATCTCGTCGGCCTCGTCGAGGACCACGGCCCGCAGCGACGAGACATCGAGCCGGCGGCGCTCGATGTGGTCGCGCAGGCGTCCCGGCGTGCCGACGACGATATGCGCGCCTTCATCGAGCAGGGCGGCCTCGCGGCGCGGGTCCATGCCGCCGACGCAGGCGATGACGCGGCCATTGGCGTGCTTGTAGAGCCAGGCGAGCTCGCGCTGGACCTGGAGCGCCAGTTCGCGCGTGGGCGCGATGATCAGCGCCAGCGGCTGCCCGGCCCGGCCGAGGCTTTCCGCCTCGCCCAGCAGGGTCTCGCCGATGGCGAGCCCGTAGGCGACCGTCTTGCCCGAGCCGGTCTGCGACGAGACCAGGAGGTAGCTGCCGACGGCGGCGGGCTCGAGCACGGCGTTCTGGACCGGCGTCGGCTCGGTGTAATTGCGTTCGGCGAGCGCGCGCGCGAGCGGCGGGCTCGTGGGAAGGAAGGACATGGAGATCGGGCCTGGCGGTTAGGGGGCGCGTGAAGGCGGGGCGGCGCTGGAGACTCTGCAACATGCGCAAAACGGCGCACG
>JAKFWE010000186.1 GCA_021732895.1 Allobosea sp.
CGCCCGCTGCTGCACGATCTGCACGTCGATCAGCATCGTGTCGACGCGGCCGAGCAGGCGGCTGGCGGCGCTCTTGACGGTCTCGGGCGCGGCGCGCGCCGACGCCGTCTCGGAAAAGCGCCGGAACAGCTGGTGCAGGCCGTTGAGCTGGCGATGCAGGCGCACCGTGCGGCGGCGGATCAGGCCGAGCCTGCGGGCGTCGTTGCCGATGCGCTCGTCGATGACATGGTCCTCGATCGAATCGGTGTCGTCGGTCAGCCGCGTCACGTCCTCGGCGACGTCCTCGATGACGAACTCGATGAGCCGCTCGAACAGGATGACCGGCGAGGCGGCGCGAAAGCCGGATTCGAGCGCGTCGCGCGTCAAACGCGTCGCCTGCAGCGCCTTGCGGCGGCCGGTGATCAGAAAGCGTTCGCCGACGATCCAGTGCAGCGTCCCCGATTCCTCGGTCAGGCTGTCGACCTCGCGCACCTGGTCGAAGGTGACCCCCCAGGCGAAGGATGCGTCGTGGAACAGGCGCTGATGCTCGTCGGGCGTCACGAACACGCCGAGCGCGTCCGCGGGAATGGTCGAGCACTCGGCGATCCATTGCTTGGCCCGGCTGTGGACGAGGTCGAGATGTAGCCAGACGAACGCCGCGCCGGGCATCTCGAGCGCCGGCATGACGTCACGGGGGATCAGCTCCGCCGCGCCGTCGGCGTCGAACCGGTAGGCCCAGATGAAGCCGGCCTGAGATTGCACGTCCTGCGGCATCGTCATCCTGCCCGCGCCCGAAGCGGCGCGGTTGCGATAGCCCATTTCGGCGGATCAGTCGCGGGCGATGGCGCCCGTCGTTGTGACATCGGCTCGCGGGATCCGCGCCGGCGGGGCCGGCCTGAGCGTCGCGCCGCCGGCGGCCTTCGGGGCGCGGGAGCCGGCCGCCGTCGCCGGCGGCTTCGTGCGGGCGATGTTCGGCTCGCCGCCGCGCCATTTGCGCGCGCCGATGTCGAAGCGGCCTTCGCGCCAGGCGGCGAACTCGTTCTCCGAGCCGAAGAAGGCGTTGCGATCCACGTCGCCGGCGATGCCGGGCACCCGGCCGGTCGTGGTGAACTGCCAGAACTCCCATTCCTTGCGTTCGTAGCGATGGCGCACGGGCGCGGCCGTCGAGCGCAGCCAGTAGGGATGGTCGTTGAACTGGCCTTCCAGCACATCCTCGTGGAAGGTGATGTCGGTGTAGATGATCGGTTTCTTGCCGGTATGCTCCTGCAGCCCCTTCAGCATCTCGCGGATCTTGGCCAAAGCCTTCTCGCGCGGAATCTTCTTGCCGCAGGCTTTCGAATGGCCGTTCCACTCGACATCCAGCACCGGGGGCAGGGCGTCGGCGTCGCGCGGTATGTTGCGCCGGAACCAGCGCACCTGATCCCTGGCCGAGCGGCACCACCAGACGAAATGATAGGCGCCGCGCGGCACGCCGGCCTTCCTCGCCTCGGCCCAGTTGCGCCTGAAGGCGGGATCGAGATGGTCGCCGCCCTCGGTCGCCTTGATGAAGGCGAAGCGCGCGCCGGCGGCCTTGACCTGCGCCCAGTCGATCTCGCCTTGCCAGCGCGACACGTCGATGCCCTGAATGGTCATCCGGCGCGCGTCGCGCACGCCGTCATGGTAGGCGGTGTCGGATTTCCGCGGATAGAGCGCCAGCGCGGGCCCGGCGCTGGACAGCGCGAGCATTATCGCGCCCATTATGGGCGGAAACACCGGAAATCTGGTCGAATGTGCCGGCATGCAGGCCTCCTTCGCCGATCTTGATGCGGGCGCTGCGGTTAAGGGCCGGTTAGAAACGCCTGCATCCGAACGATCATCTTCAGCGTTGGTTAACCGGGAGGCGGATGCTTGAACGATCCGGGAAGCGCCAGGGGTGGACCGTCATGGCGCGCGCGGGCGCTGGCTTACGGCGTCCATGTCTTCACGGCCCTGGGGGCGGCGCTGGGACTGCTCGCGCTCCAGGCGGTGATCGCGGGCGACCTCGCTGTCGCCTTCGGCTGGCTCGGAGCCGCGCTCGCGGTCGATGCGCTGGACGGGCCGCTGGCGCGGTGGCTGAACGTGCGCGAGCTGGCGCGGCGCTACGACGGCGCGCAGCTCGATCTCGTGGTCGATTTCATCACCTATGTCTTCGTGCCGGCGGCGATGCTGCTGCGCGCCGACGTGATGGCGCAGCCCTGGGGGCTGATCGCCGGCCTCGTGGTGACGCTGACCAGCGCGCTGTATTTCGCCGATGCCGGGATGAAGACCGACGACTGGTGGTTTCGCGGCTTTCCCGCCGTCTGGAACATCGTGGTGTTCTACGTCGTCGTCTTCGCGCCGCCGGTCTGGCTGGCGCTGGCGGTCGTGCTGGTCGCGACGGTGCTGATGTTCGCGCCGGTCGTCTTCGTGCATCCGGTGCGCGTCAGGCGCTGGCGGCTTCTGACGCTGACGATGCTGGCGCTCTGGGGCGCAGCCGCGCTGGCGGCAGTCATGCAGGGCATGGCGCCGGCGCCGTGGGCGAAGGCGGTCCTGATCGTCGCAGCCTGCTACTTCATCGCCATCGGGTTGCTTCGGCCGCGAACATGATGACGAACGGTCGCAGCCCGCGCGTAATGCTTTACCGCAAGGCCGTCATCGAGGCGGCGATGACTGAGGCGATGGTGCCCCATCCGCCCGACGCGACGCGCCCTGAATGAAGGGCCACGACCTCGCCCGTGATTTGTGAGAAGATGGGTGCGCCAGACGATCCCGAGCCGGTGTCGCAACCATGTTCCAGTCTCTCGGCGCCGACCGCGCTGACGCGACAGTCGGGGGATCGAACGGCAAGCTTCGACGAAGTCCCCCTGAACATCACGATGGCAAGCTGCTCGCCCAGTGTCGGCTCCTTCGTCGCGAGCTTCAACGGTGGGATCGTCGATGTTTCCGCAAGGCGCAGCAATGAAAAGCTCGCGCCCTCGCGATCCGCCATCCTAGACGAAATGACCTTGGCGTCGATAGCTTTGCCATTGACGACGAAACTCAGGCCGATCATGTCGGACGATGCGCAGTGTCCTGCCGTTGCTATGATATCGGTCTTGACAAGAAAGGCGGTGCAGGTGGCCGTCATGCCTTGTCGATCGTTGATCATGAGATAACCCACGCCCCGGCCAAGAGCATGAAGCGGGTCGGACGGGCTCAGGCTCCCCAGCAAAACGGCGTCGTCCTGCCCCAGGATGCCGCCCGAATAGCTCACTTGCGGCGCGGAACCTGGATTGGCGTTGAGATAGTCCTTGATCCGGCTGGCGTAAGTCGGAAGAAGCCCCGCATCGACCAAAAATTTGAGATTGTCGCGCACGACCTCGCGCGAAGGTCCCTCGACGAACTTCTTGATGAGATCGGCCTGAAGCGAGTCGCGAACACCCTCTCGGGCAAGTTCTGCGCGGGCAGCGTCGGCTTCGCGATTTTGCCATGCTGTATAGGCGCTGGAGCCGATGCTCGTCATCAGCGTGACAAAGCCGCCGACGACAGCAAGAACGATCGGATTGGAGACGATATCCCGGAACGTGTTGGTTTTCTTGGGTTGGTCTTCGCGTTTTCGCAGCAACGTCTCGACCGAGAATTTCTGCCGCTCGAACTTCAGACGTTCGATTTCGAGATTGAGCCTCTCTCGCTCGAGATCGATTTCAACCGTCATGACCGCCTCTCAGCACCGCGGCGAGAGCAAATCAGATCGAATCGGTGAAAGCAATTTGAATGCTAACGCGAGAAGACAACGCGGCAGCCCGAGATGATCGCTCTCAATCCGCTCCGATCTAGTCGGCGTCGTTGATCTGGAATGACGAGGAGACCGGCTCGATCGCGCCCGGGATCGTCGCCACAGGCGGCGGCTCGGCCGGCGCGGGAGGAGGCGGCGTGGCCCGCCGCCGGTCCCAGCGGCGCGTGCCGATGTCGTATTCGCCGCGCAGCCAGCCGGCGAACCGGGCCTCGTCGCCGAAGAAGGCGTTGCGGTCGACATCGCCCTTGATGCCGGGCACGCGGCCGGTGGTGGTGAACTGCCAGAAGGCCCAGGGCCGGTTCTCGTAGCGCGTCTCGGGCAGCGCCGCCGTCGAGCGGATCCAGTAGGGGTAGTCGTTGAACTCGCCTTCCAGCACGTCCTTGTGGAAGGTGATGTCGGTGTAGATCACCGGCTTCTTGCCGGTGAGCTGCTCCAGCTCGGTCAGCATGAGCCGGATCTTCTCGAGCGCCAGCGAACGCTCGATCTTCCTGGGGCAGGTCCTGGAATGGCCGTTCCACTCGACGTCGAGCACCGGCGGCAAGGCGTCGGGGTCGTTGGGAATATGCTGCTTGAACCAGACCGCCTGTTCATGGGCGGGCCTGCACCAGTAGACGAAATGATAGGCCCCGCGCGGCACGCCGGCGCGGCGCGCGCCTTCCCAGTTGCGCAGGAAGGAGGGATCGATGTGGTCGCCGCCCTCGGTCGCCTTCATGAAGACGAAGCGCGTGCCCGCGCCCTTGACGGCGGTCCAGTCGATCTCGCCCTGCCAGCGCGAGATGTCGATGCCGTGGATCGGGTAGGTGTGCGCCGCCGCCACGCCCTGATGCGGACGCGCGTCGCCCTTCTGGGGATAGTTCTCCAGCGCCACGCAGCCGCCGAGCCCGGCCAGGACGGCCGCGGCGGCAAGCAGGCGGGAGAGGCGGACATCGATCATGAGCAGGCTGGTCATCTCGCCTAGAATTGAGGGGAAAGCTTGACGCCGGGTTTACGTTAGCGAATTCGGTCCGGCTTCGTCACCCCAGACCGAGCCAGAGCGTCGCGATTCCGAGGAAGGCGAAGAAGCCGACGACGTCGGTCACCGTCGTGACGAAGGTGCCCGACGCGATCGCCGGATCGATCTCGAAACGGTCGAGCAGCACCGGAATCGACGCCCCGGCGATCGCGGCCGCCAGCAGATTGACGATCATGGCGACGCCGATGACGCCGCCCAGCGCCGGATTGCCGAACCAGAATGCCGCCACCACGCCGGTGATCAGGGCGAAGGCGCATCCGTTTATCAGCGCGACGACGATCTCGCGGGTGAAGAAGCGGCGCAGATTCCAGCCGCCGAGCTCGCGCGTCGCCAGCGCCCTGACCGCGACCGTCATCGTCTGCGTCGCGGCGTTGCCGCCCTGGCTGGCGACGATCGGCGCGAGGATCGCCAGCGCCACCACCTGGGAGAGCTGCGCCTCGAACAGGCTCATCACGCCGGCGGCGAGGAAAGCGGTCAGCAGGTTGACGAAGAGCCAGCGGAAGCGGCTCCGCGCGATCTCGCGCACCGGATCGGACAGCTCCTCATCCGCATCGACGCCGCCGAGCTGCTTGACGTCGTCATCGGCGGCCGCCTCGATGACATCGACGATGTCGTCGATCGTGAGCACGCCGACGAGCCGCCCGGCGTCGTCGATCACGGGGGCCGCGATCAGGTTGTAGCGCTGGAAGATGCGGGCGGCGTCCTCGATATCGTCGGTCGCGCGGACGGCGCGGCTGTCCTCGTCGACGAGCTCGGCGACGGCCACGGGACGCTTGGTCCGCAGCAGCCGGTCCAGCGGCACCGAGCCGACGAAATGGTGCGCCGGATCGGCGACCAGGATCTCGAAGAAGCGTTCCGGCAGATTCTCGGTCTCGCGCAGATGGTCGATCGTCTGGCCCACGGTCCAGAAGGCGGGCACAGCCAGGATCTCGCTCTGCATGCGCCGACCGGCGCTGCCCTCGGGATAGTCGAGACCCTGCTGCAGCACGATGCGCTCGGCCGGCGTCAGCCTGTCGAGCACCTCCTGCTTGTCGGCCTCGTCGAGGTCCTCCAGGATGTAGACAGCGTCGTCGGTGTCGAGATCGCGCACGCCCTCGGCGACGGTCTGCGCGGACAGCTCCTCGAGGATCTCCTCGCGAATCGTGTCGTCGACCTCGGTCAGGGCGGTGAAGTCGAAGTCCGAGCCGAGCAGCGAGATCAGCCGGGGCCGCTCGTCCGGCTCGAGCGCCTCCAGCAGCGCGCCGAGATCGGCCTCGTGCATGTCCCCGACGACGCCGCGCAGCGTCGTCAGGTCCGACAGCACCAGCGCTTGCGAGACCTGCTCGACGAGGCCGGCGTCGATCGCGCCGCCGGCGTCGCGGACCGGCCGGCCGAGCCTTTCATCGGGAGCGTC
>JAKFWE010000031.1 GCA_021732895.1 Allobosea sp.
AACCCTTCCCCACCGCAAGCGGGGGGAAGGGGACGCGCCTCGTCTTGAAGCGATTGCCCTGCCGCCGGCGGGCGGCTCAGTTGCGCGCCGTGATCGTGCGCACCTTGGCGCAGTAGGTGCGGTTGGCGCCGCTCATGCGCGCGGCCATGTGGCCGCTCTGATACTTCATCACCGTGCGGCAGGTGTCGCCGCCGGCGAGCCTGTAGGCCTGCGCCAGATATTTCATCGCGTAGCGGGCGTTGGTCTCGGCGTCGAGCAGGCCGCCGGCGCCGCCGGAATAGCCCATGCCGCGCGCCGTCTGGTGGCGGATCTGCATCAGGCCGTAATTGCCCGCGTTGGCCGCGCGCGGATTGTAGCGGCTCTCGATCCGCACCACCGCATCGGCCAGCGCGAACGGCACGCCGTTGGCGGCGGCGTGCCTGGCGACGATCGCCCGCAGCCCCTCGGAACCGGCCGGCGCGGCGAGCGCTCCGGGCGCGGCCGACGCGGACCCGGCCGCCTTCACCGGCGCGGCGCCTTTCGCCGCATCCTTGACCCGCTGGGTTTCCTGAACCCGCTCGACGATGGCCTCCCGCTTCTCCTGCACGCTTTCGGGAACGGGCTCGCCGGCCGCTTCCGCCGCCTTGGCGCGCTTGATCTCGGCTTCGCGCAACTGGAAGTCGAGCGCGCTGGAGGTTGAGTTGACGTAATCGTCGGCATGAGCCGACCCGACGGATCCAAGGCATATCGCCAATGCGGCAAGGACGCCCGTTGATACATATCCCATGATCGATCGATCTCGCTTCCTGACGTTGTTTTGGGAGGAGCAGCGAGATGGTCGAAAAATGCGGCGATAATCTGATAGCCATATCAAACAATAAGAACAGATATTATCCTTATGATCTATTGCATCTTTTCTATCGAGCCGCCGACAAGTCTGTATTCCTGCCGGCGCAGAACCGCCGCGGCGCGCACTGACGTAGCGCCAGCGCTGTAACCGGCCGCGCCCCATTGCGGACGCAATTCCCGCCGGCGGGGCTCCGCCCGGCCCGTCGGCCGGGCCGGCTTGCGCGCGCCGCCGCCGCGGGACATGCTCCGGCGATGACGTCTTCCTTCTGGGGCATGCTCGGCGGCGGCGGGCTCGGGCTTGCGCTCGGCGGCCCGCTCGGCGCGTTGCTCGGCGCGCTCGCCGGCCATGTGCTGGTCGATCGCGAGGGCGCGCTCTTCGGCCAGCCTCCGCGCGAGCTGATCTTCACCACCGGGCTGGTCGCGCTCGCGGCCAAGATGGCGCGCTCCGACGGCGTGGTCACCCGCGACGAGATCGAGGCCTTCCGCGCCATCGTCGTGATCCCGCCGGAACAGAAGCAGCGGATCGAGGCGCTGTTCGACCTCGCCAGGCAGACCAGCGCCGGCTTCGAGGCCTATGCCGAACAGATCGCGGCGAGCTTCCGCGACGAGCCGGCCCTGCTCGAGGACGTGCTCGACGGGCTTTTCCTGATCGCCGCCGCCGACGGCGCCGTGCATGAGGCCGAGCACGCCTATCTGCGTTCGGTCGCGGCGATCTTCGGCATCGGCGAGGCCGGCTTCGCGCGGATCGAGCAGCGCCACATGCGCCGGCCCGACGATCCCTATCTCGTGCTCGGCGCGAGCCGCGAGATGAGCGACTACGAACTCAGGCGTCACTACCGCAGGCTCGTAGCCGACAACCACCCCGACCGCGAAATCGCCCGCGGGCTGCCGGAGGAGGCCGTCGCCATCGCCACGAGGCGGCTGGCGGCGATCAACGCGGCCTGGGATCTCATCGAACGCGAGCGCGGGCTCGGATCGCGGCGGCTCGAACACAGCGCATGATCCAGGCCACGCCCGACAGCCGCTGCGCCGCGAAGGTGTTTCCCTCCCCCAATCACGGCGAACGCAAGCCCGCCGGCGCGGGCGGCCGCCGGCCCGACATGCTGATCCTGCACTACACCGGCATGGGCGACGCCGGCGAGGCGCTGCAATGGCTGTGCAATCCGGTCTCGCAGGTCTCCTCGCATTATTTCGTCTTCGAGAACGGCCACACCCTGCAGCTCGTGCCCGAGGCGCGCCGCGCCTGGCACGCCGGCGCCTCGCACTGGGCCGGCGAGAGCGACGTCAACTCATGCTCGATCGGCGTCGAGATCGCCAATCCAGGCCATCCCGGCGGCTTGCCCGACTTTCCCGACGTCCAGATCGCGGCGACGCTCGCCCTTTGCCGCGACATCTGCGCGCGCTGGGCGATTCCGCGCGAGCGCGTGCTCGCCCATTCCGACATTGCGCCCGGCCGCAAGATCGACCCCGGCGAGAAATTCCCCTGGCGGCGCTTCGCCGAGGCCGGGATCGGGCTCTGGAGCGAGCCCGCCCCGATCCGCGGCGGGCGCTTCCTGGCGCGCGGCGAAACCGGCCAGCCGGTCGAGGCGCTCCAGGCCATGCTCGCCATGTTCGGCTATGGTTGCGCCGTCGACGGCGTCTTCGACGACAGGCTGGAGGCGGTGGTCGCCGCCTTCCAGCGGCATTGGCGTCCAGACAAGATCGACGGCGTCGCCGACGCCTCGACGATCACGACGCTGCGCGACCTGCTGGCGGCGACGAGAGGCGCGCGCACGGCCTGAGCGCGCCCCATCGACGTGCGGCGCCGGCATGGCGCGCGGCGCGCCGCCAGCCGCCGGCTTACCGGAACATTGCCTGAGTTTAACTCGCCGACGCCTCCGGATTCTGGCATTGTCCGACCACGCCGTCGCCATGGTGCGTCGCGATGATCGTCGATGTCGCACCGGAGGGTCACGTCCTTGCGCAAATGGCTTCTCGCCGCCGGTTTGACCGCCGCCGCGCTGACCGGCGCCTACTGGACCTTGCGGCCGACCGGCGGCTCGGCGAGCGACTCCGCCTACCGCACCGCGCCGCTCGACCGCGGCCGGATCGTCGCCTCGGTGCGCGCCACCGGGACGCTGACGCCGGTGACGACCGTGCTCGTCGGCTCGCAGCTCTCCGGCCAGATCGTCGAGATTCTGGCGGACTACAATTCCAGGGTGAAGGCGGGCCAGGTCGTCGCACGGCTCAACTCCGACCAGATCAAGACGCGGCGCGACGCGGCGCAGGCCGACGTGGCGCAGGCGAGGGCCGATCTCGTGGTCAAGCGGGCCCAGCTCGACCGGGCGAGATCGACGCGGATCAAGGCCAATTCGACGGTGAGCGACCTCGAGGCCCAGCGCGACCGCACCGCCGCGCAGCTCGCCGATTCGCGGCGCACCTTCGCCCGCCAGAACGAGCTGTTCTCGCGCGGCGCCGGCGCGCAGCAGAGCCTCGACACCGCCCGCACGCAAGTCGATGTGCAGGCCGCGACGCTCGCCTCCAACGAAGCCCAGATAGCCTCGGCCAGAGCCGAGCTGAACGGGCTCGACGCCGACATCCTGCTGGCGCTGGGGCAGGTCCAGTCCGGCGAGGCGATGATCGCCCAGCGCGAGGCCAAGCTGCGCGACATCATGATCGACCTCGAGCGCACCGACATACGCTCGCCTGTCGACGGCGTCGTCGTCCTGCGCCAGATCGATCTCGGCCAGACGGTGGCGGCCTCGCTCTCCACGCCGACCCTGTTCCAGATCGCGCAGGATCTGCGAGTCATCGACATCTACGCCAATATCGACGAGGCCGATGTCGGCCGCCTGAAAGCCGGGCAGGCCGTCACCTTCACGGTCAACGCCTATCCGGCGCGCACCTTCGAGGGTCGGGTCGAGATGGTCCGGCTCGGCGCGCAGACCATCCAGAACGTCGTCACCTATACCGGCGTCATCCGGGTCGAGAACCGCGACATGGCGCTGCTGCCGGGCATGACCGCCAACCTCCAGGTCGTGACGGAGGACCGGCCCGACGTGCTGCGCGCGCCCAACGCGGCGCTGCGCTACCGGCCCATGGGTGCGGCGGCGTCCGTGGCCGTCGCGGAATCCGGTTCGGCGCTCGCGCCGCGCGGCGGTCGGGGCGAAGGCGGCGGCGGACGCGCCATTGCGGCCTTGAAGGAGCGCATCGAGACCGAATTGCAGCCGACCGAGGCGCAGAAGGAGGCGATCGCCGCCATCCTGTCGGAGCGTCGCGGCGGCCGGCGCGAGGCTTCGGCCGGGCTGTCGCCCGAGGAGCGCCGCGCCACCTTCGAGGCCGCCCGCGCCGAGCTCAACGGCAGGATCGCCGCCGCGCTCGATCCCGAACGCCGCACCCGCTTCGAGGCGATGATTCAGGAACGCCGCGCGCCCGCCGCGCAGGGCGTGCCCGGCCGCGTCTATGTCCTCGGGGCCGACGGCGAGCCCGAACCCGTTGCGGTGGCGCTCGGCGCGACCGACGGGGCCTATACCGAAATCCTGTCCGGCCCGGTCGCGGCCGGCGCGGTCGTCGTCACCGGCGGCGGTCCGCGCCCGGCCGCCGCGCCCGCCGACGCCGCCGGTCCGCGCCCTCGCGGCCCGAGGCTGTTCTGAGCGCGCCATGGCCCTGATCGAAGCCAGCGAACTGTCCCGCGTCTACGACCTCGACTCAGGCCGCGTCACGGCGCTGGACAGGGTCTCGCTCGCCATCGAGGTCGGCGATCTCGTCGCCGTGATGGGGCCGTCCGGCTCGGGCAAATCGACCTTCATGAACCTGATCGGCTGCCTCGACCGGCCGACCGGCGGGCACTACCGGCTCGACGGCGTCGCGGTCGAGACGCTCTCGGGCGACGGTCTCGCGGACCTGCGCAACCGCAAGCTCGGCTTCGTCTTCCAGCAGTTCAACCTGCTGCCGCGCGTCGATGCCTGCGCCAATGTCGAGTTGCCGATGGTCTATGCCGGCCATAACGGCGCGACGCGGCGCGAGCGGGCGCTGGCGGCGCTGGCGCGGGTCGGCCTCACTGAGCGCGCCCATCACCGCCCGATGCAGCTTTCCGGCGGCCAGCAGCAGCGCGTCGCGATCGCGCGCGCGCTGGTCAACCAGCCGCGCCTGCTCCTCGCCGACGAACCGACCGGCGCGCTCGACAGCCGCACCGCACTGGAAATCCTCGCCCTGTTCCAGGATCTCAACGCCGAGGGCGTAACCGTCGTGATCGTGACCCATGACTCGGAGGTGGCGCGCCATGCCCGCCGCGTCATCCGCTTCCGCGACGGCAGGCTGCTCTCCGACCAGCGCCAGGAAGCCGCCGACGCCCGCGCGGCGCTGGCCGCGCTCGACCGCGCGCCGGCGACGGAGGCGGCGGCATGAGCCTGCTCGAGGCCGTCCGCTCGGCTCTTTCCGCGATCGCCGCCAACGCCCTGCGTTCGGGCCTGACGATGCTGGGCATCATCATCGGCGTCGCCGCCGTCATCGCCATGGTCGCGATCGGGTCTGGCGCGCGCGAGCGCGTGACCTCGCAGATCAAGTCGCTCGGGGCCAATCTCGCCATCATCCAGTCGGGCAACGTCACGCAAGGCGGCGCGCGGCTGGGCGCCGGCGCCTCCTCGACGCTGACCGACGAGGATGCGAGCGCCGTGCTGCGCGAGGTCGAGGACGTCGTCGCCGCCGCACCGGTGATCCTGACCCGCGCCCAGGCGGTCCATGGCGGCGTCAACTGGTCGACCCAGATCACCGCGACCGATCTCGACTTCTTCGCCGCGCGCGAATGGGAGGTCGCGGAGGGGCGCCTGTTCGAGCCGGAGGAACTGCGCCGGGGCGACATCGTCGCGATCATCGGCCAGACGGTGGCGAGGAACCTGTTCGGCGACGCCAACCCTCTGGAGCAGCAGTTCCGCATCCGCAACGTGCCCTTCCGGGTGATCGGCGTGATGGCGCCGAAGGGCCAGTCGGCGCTGGGCCAGGACCAGGACGACGCCATCTTCGTGCCGCTCGACACCGGCCGGCGGCGCATCGTCGGCCGCAACTACGCGCGCGACCGCTCGGTCCAGACGATCATGGTGAAGTTCGCCAGCGAGGCCGCGATCGCGCCGGGCATCGCCCAGGCCAGCGCGCTGCTGCGCCAGCGCCACCGCCTGAACGAGGGTCAGGACGACGATTTCATCATCCGCAACCTGACCGAAATCGCCAACACCGCGACGGCGGCGGCGACCACGCTGTCCTGGCTGCTGGCGGCGGTGGCGGGCGTCTCGCTTCTGGTCGGCGGCATCGGCATCATGAACATCATGCTGGTCTCGGTGACGGAGCGC
>JAKFWE010000327.1 GCA_021732895.1 Allobosea sp.
ACGAAGCCGTAGGCCGGGGTTTCGCCGGTCAGCGCCGGCACGGCCGAAATCTCGACCTCCTCGACGCTGCCGAAAGCGCCGCGGATGATCGTCGTGAAATTGCGCACGACGCCGTGCTCGGTCAGCGTCACCATCAGCAGCGGCAGATCGATGCCCGGCCGGCCGAGCCAGCGCTCGAGCGGCTCGCCCAGCGCCTGCTGGCGGCTGGCGAGCTGCGTCAGATCGAGAAAGGCGCGGTTCGCCTCGAGAACGCGCAGGTCAGGGTCGATCACCACGAAGCCGTCGGGAAACTTCTCGAGCACGCCGAGCACGCGGCTGGCGACGGTGTCGCCGCTCGCCGCGCCGTCCCCGGAAACCGGCGTGAGCCTGACCAGCAGATAGGCGGAACTGTCCTGCCGGAAGGCGGAGGCCTGGACGCGGAAGCGCCTGGCGCCGCCGCTGAGCGCGACCTCGATCTCGTCGGCCTTGCCGCCGGCCTGCGCCGCGCGCAGCATGACCTGCAGCCTCTCCGCGCTGTCGGGAGCCAGACAGGACGGCAGCGACAAATTGCTCAACCGGTCGATGGGCAGATCGAGATGACGCTGCGCCGCTGGATTGGCCTCGAGCACCTTGAAGGAGCTGGCGTCGACGATCACCACCGGCTCGGAGGCGAGGTGGAACAGCATGCGGTAGCGCGTCTCGGCCATGCGCAGCCGGGCGTATTCGCGCTCCATCGCCTGCTGCGCCTCGACGAGCCGCTGCTGCAGGCCCGCGAAGCCGCGCAGATCGCGGCCCAGCGCGATGATGGTGCCATCCTCGCCGACCTGCATCGCCGAATAGCGCACCGGCAAGTCGGCGGCGCCGGAGCGCGGGTGGTTTATCTCGCGGAACTGCAGCAGCCGTTCGCTGCCGGCGTTGGCGAGCAGGTCCCTGACTTTCGGCCTCGACTCGACCGTGACGACATCGGCCCAGCTCCGGCCGATCCAGCCATCGCAGCCGTCGCTGCGAAGCTCCTCGGCGCCGAGCGAAACGTCGAGGATGACGCCGTCGCGGTCGAGCACCAGCGCAATGTCGCTGGCGGCCGTGATCAGGCTGCCGGCGACCTCGGGCGCCAGCCTCCCGAGCCAGCCAAGCTGGCCCTTGAAGCCGCGCGCCGGCGTCTGGGGCGTGAAGACGTTCATGACGGCGAAGGCCCGGTTCCTGACTGAGACGGCCCAGTTTCGAGGCGCTTAGCAGATAATGTCGCGCATGTCCCTCAACAAGAAAGTTTTTTCGAACCCAGCAGCCAGTCGATGCTGTTGACTGCCTCGGCCGCGTCGCGCGCCCCGAAATCGGCGCCGAGAGTCAGCGCCAGACCCGGCTCGGCGACGAACAGGGCGCCGCCCAGCATGACGTGCAGATTCTTGTTCAGCGAGGCCGCGCGAACGCCATTGACCACGGCTTGGATCCCGGCGGAGGCGACTTCGCCGCTCGCGGACAGCCCGACCACATCGAACCACTCCGTCCGGACGTGCTCGAGCAGGATGGGCTTCGACGGCAGAAACTCCGACTGGACATGCCAGCCGGCGCGGCGAAAGAACTCCTCGACGACCGCCAGGCCGAACGTGTGCTGCTCGCCGGGGACGACCGCCAGCAGAACGCGCAGCCCCTGCCCCTGAGGCGCAGGCTCGGCCTCGAAGGCGGGTCCGAAAATGCGCAGCAGCTGCTGCAGCCGAGACAGGCCGACCGTGACGTCGACGAAGGTGCAGCGATCCTGCTCCCAAAGCACGCCGAGACGGCGCGCCGTCTCCGACAGAACCGTGGTGATGACCGCCTCGGCCGACATGCCGCGCGCGCGCAGGCCGTCCAGATGCGCCCGCGCCTCCGGCAACGGCCGGCGCACGATCATCGCGGCGAAGTCATCGACATCCTGATCCGTGATCACGATCGGCGCCGGCGCCTTCTCCGGCGCGGCCCGCGCCGCCTCGCTGGCGCGATGGGCCAGCATGAGCCGCGGGATGATCTCCGCCTCGATCGTCCGGGCGAGTTCGTTGCGCAGCTCGATCGGCGGCTCGGCCTCGCCATCGGCGCACCAGTCCGGCCCCGGCAGACTGGGAAATCCGATCAGATCATCCGGCGACATGTCTCGCGCAGAGAAAGTCCCACGTCCTGAAACAGGCATAAGGTCACCTCCCTGGGGTGGACGGCGATCCGGTCCAGGAGCTCTTGCGGCCCCATTGTTCGATGCACGCAGGATAGCGTCCATCGAACCGGAAAGCTGTTCCTCTCGACCTCTCAGAGGGGAGTGAAGCATGCCAATTGCGCCTCGGCAATCGCGACGGACGAACTTTTTAGCCGGAATCGTCGAACCGCGGGCAGTGCGCGGAAACGCCTCCGACACGACAGGGCGGTAGTTTCAGGCCAAGCGATGGCGTTGCCGGAATCGCCCTGCGGCGCACCGTGCGCGGCTCAGCCGCCCGACGAAGGGGAGCCTACTCTGATTTTCAGACATGTCCAGTGGTCATGACATTCGTCGGAGATTTAGTGTCAATCCGAGTTGACACTCGGAAGTCGGCGCGCCAATCTCGCTCTTGGCAAAGCATCCCGCTCCCCGCGCGGATGCGTCGAACCGGAGGCGTCCGATGCCCGTTCGGACCGCGCGATCCAGCCAGGCGCCGCTCTACACGCCGGAGCAGCGCGAGCGCCGCGACTCCTCGCGCTGGACACTGGTTCAGGGCGTTCTCGCGCCGCTGCAGTTCCTGGTCTTCCTCGTCAGCCTGTGCCTCGTCCTGCGCTATCTCGCGACCGGGGCAGGCTACGAGGCCGCGACGCTCTCGATCATCGTCAAGACGCTGCTGCTCTACACGATCATGGTCACCGGAGCGCTCTGGGAGCGCGACGTGTTCGGCCAGTACCTCTTCGCCGCGCCCTTCTTCTGGGAGGATGCCGTCTCCTTCGTCGTGATCGCGCTCCACAGCTATTATCTCTACGCGATCCTGACCGGCGCTCTGGCGCCCCGCGAGCAGATGCTCGTCGCGCTGGCCGCTTACGCCGTCTACGTCGTCAACGCCGCGCAGTTCCTGCTGAAGCTGCGCGCGGCCCGGCTGCAGGCCGCAGCCTCGATACGTCAGCCCGGCGCGCTGGAGCTGGCGTCATGAACGCGCCGCTGCTCGCCCGGGGCGTCTCTGCGCAAGGTCTGCCCGCACAGGGCTGCGACGCCCCGCCCGTCCTGCGCGAGCGCGGCCAGCGTGAGGTCTTCTGCGGCCTGACCGGCATCATGTGGCTGCACCGCAAGATCCAGGACGCCTTCTTCCTGATCGTCGGCTCGCGCACCTGCGCCCATCTGATGCAGTCGGCCGCCGGCGTGATGATCTTCGCCGAGCCGCGCTTCGCCACCGCGATCATCGAAGAAAAAGACCTTGCGGGGCTGGCCGACGCCAACGCCGAACTCGACGCCGTGGTCACACGCCTGCTCGAGCGCCGGCCCGACATCAAGCTGCTCTTCCTCGTCGGCTCCTGCCCGTCGGAGGTGATCAAGCTCGACCTGTCGCGCGCTGCGCTGCGGCTCGGGCAGCGCTTCGCCCCGCAGGTCCGCGTGCTGAACTATTCCGGCAGCGGCATCGAGACCACCTTCACGCAAGGCGAGGACGCCTGCCTGACGGCGCTCGCGCCGACGCTGCCGGCCGCTGCTGCCAGTCAGGAAAAATCCCTGCTCGTCGTCGGCGTGCTGGCCGATGCGGTCGAGGATCAGTTCCGCCGCCTGTTCACCGCGATGGGCATCGAGCGCGTCGCGTTCCTGCCGGCGCGCCGCGCCGGGCAGATGCCGGCGGTCGGTCCGAACACGGACTATCTGCTGGTCCAGCCCTTCCTTGGCGAAACGGCGCGTGCGCTGGAGAACCGCGGCGCGAAGCGGCTGGCCGCCCCGTTCCCGCTCGGCGCGGAGGGCACGACGGGCTGGCTCAAGGCCGCCGCCGAGGCGTTCGGCGTCCCGGCTGATCGCTTCGAGGCCGCCATCGCCGCGCCCCGCGAGCGCGCCAACCGCGCGCTGGAGCATTCGCGCGCCGCGCTAAAGGGCCGGCGCATCTTTTTCTTCCCCGACAGCCAGCTCGAAATCCCGATCGCGCGCTTCCTGCATCGCGAACTCGGTATGGAGCTGGTCGAGGTCGGCACGCCCTATCTGCACAAGGACCATCTCGCCGCCGATCTCGCCCTGCTGCCCGCCGGCACGCAGCTCAGCGAGGGCCAGGACGTAGACCGCCAGCTCGACCGCTGCCTGGCGGCAGCGCCCGACATCACCGTCTGCGGCCTGGGCCTCGCCAACCCGCTGGAGGAGCGCGGCCTGACCACGAAATGGGCGATCGAGCTCGTCTTCACGCCGATCCAGGGTTTCGAACAGGCCGGCGATCTCGCCGAACTCTTCGCGCGGCCGCTGAATCGCCGCGCGGCGCTGGAGGTGTAGCGATGCACCTCACGGTCTGGACCTATGAAGGCCCCCCGCATGTCGGCGCGATGCGCGTCGCCACCGCGATGACGGATGTGCACTACGTGCTGCATGCGCCCCAAGGCGACACCTATGCCGATCTGCTCTTCACCATGATCGAGCGGCGCGGCAAGCGCCCGCCCGTCACCTACACCACCTTCCAGGCGCGCGATCTCGGCGGCGATACCGCCGACCTGTTCCAGCGCGCCGCACATGATGCCTATGAGCGCTTCAAGCCCGCCGCCATGCTGGTCGGAGCGTCCTGCACCGGCGAACTGATCCAGGACGATCCGGCGGGGCTGGCGCGTGCGCTCGGCCTGCCCATTCCGGTCATCCCGCTCGAACTGCCCTCCTATCAGCGCAAGGAGAACTGGGGCGCGGCCGAGACCTTCTACCAGCTCGTTCGGACGCTGGCGGGGCCGTCCATGCCAAAGCCCGGGACGCAGCGCCCGGCGCGCGAGCCCGGCAAGCGCCCGAGCTGCAACATCCTCGGCCCGACCGCGCTCGGCTTTCGCCACCGCGACGATGTCCGCGCCGTGAAGGAGCTGCTGGCGAGCCTCGGCGTTGACGTCAACGTCACCGCGCCCTGGCAGGCGAGCGCCGCCGATATCGCGAGGCTCGGGCAGGCCGATTTCAACGTCGTGCTCTATCCCGAGATCGCCGGCCTCGCGGCGCAATGGCTCAAGCGCTCCTTCGGCCAGCCGGTCGTCGCCAGCGTGCCGATCGGCGTCGGCGCGACGCGCGATTTCATCACCGAGGTCGCAAGGCTTGCCGGCGTCGACGCCACCGCCGTGCTGGCCGACGAGACCTCGCGCCTGCCCTGGTATTCGCGCTCGGTCGACTCGACCTATCTCACCGGCAAGCGCGTCTTCATCTTCGGCGACGCGACGCACGCCATCGCCGCCGCCCGCATCGCCAGCGAGGAACTCGGCTTCAAGGTCGTGGGTCTGGGCGCCTATTCCCGCGAACTCGCCCGCGACGTCCGCGAGGCGGCGGGCCGGCTCGGGCTCGAGGCGCTGATCACCGACGATTATCTCGAGGTCGAGGCGGCCTGCGCCGCGCTGCAGCCGGAGCTGGTGCTCGGCACGCAGATGGAGCGCCATATCGCCAAGCGGCTCGGCATCCCCTGCGCGGTGATCTCGGCTCCGGTCCATGTCCAGGATTTCCCGGCGCGCTACTCGCCGCAGATGGGGTTCGAGGGCGCCAACGTCATTTTCGACTCATGGGTCCACCCGCTGATGATGGGGCTGGAAGAGCACCTGCTCGGCATGTTCCGCGACGATTTCGAGTTCCACGACGGGGCCGGGTCGTCGCATCTCGGGCATGGCAAACCGTCATTGCGAGGAGGCGAAGCCGACGAAGCAACCCAGGGGGACGTAGAGCTCGATCCCCCTGGATTGCTTCGCTCCGCTCGCAATGACGGGGAAGTCGCGCTCGCCGACAAGCCGATCGTCCTGTCTTGGGCCGCCGAGGCCGAACTCGAACTGAAAAAGATCCCCTTCTTCGTCCGCGGAAAGGCGCGGCGCAACACGGAGAAATACGCAGGCGAACGCGGAATAAGCCCGATCACGGTGTAGACGCTTTACGATGCCAAAGCCCATTTCGGCCGATAGCGCGACCCCGATCCGGGTCGTGATCGTGACGCTCGACAGGCACCTGTCCAGCGCCGTCGATCGCGCCGCCGCCACGCTCCGCCATGAT
>JAKFWE010000403.1 GCA_021732895.1 Allobosea sp.
GCCGCGATCGAGGCGCATGATCCCGACGTCGTCGTCATCGATCTCGAGGACCCGAGCCGCGATGCGCTCGCCGACATGTTCCTGGTCAGCAGGCATGTCCGCCGGCCGATCACCATGTTCGTCGATCAATCCGACAGCGCCTCGATCGAGGCCGCCGTCGAGGCCGGCGTCTCGGCCTATATCGTCGACGGGCTGAAGAAGGAGCGCATGCAGCCGATCCTGCAAACCTGCGTCAGCCGCTTCAACGCCTTCCGCAAGCTGCGCGAGGAGCTCGACGAGGCCCGCTCGCAACTGGAGGACCGCAAGACGATCGACCGCGCCAAGGGCATCGTCATGCGCATGAAGGGTCTACCGGAGGACGAGGCCTACGCTCTCCTGCGCCGAACGGCGATGAACGAGAAGCGCAAGCTGGTCGAGATCGCGAGCTCCATCGTCACGGCGGCAGAGGTTCTGAAATGACGACCCTGCACCTGCGCGTCGGATTCATGCCGCTGGTCGATTGCGCGCTGGTCGTGCTCGCCAGGGACGAGGGCTTCGCCGAGGCCGAAGGCCTCGATCTGGAACTCGTGCGCGAGGTCTCCTGGTCGAACCTGCGTGACAAGCTCAATGTCCGGCTGCTCGACGCCGCCCATATGCTCGGACCCGCCGCCATCGCCGCGACGCTCGGCATCGGCGGAGTGCGCGCGCCGATGGCGATCCCGATGGCGCTGAATCTCGACGGCGCCGCCATCACCGTGTCATTGCGCCGCTTCGAGGAGCTTGCGCGGCTGGCCGATGGCGACCTCGCCGACACGGCGGTGTCGGCCCGGGCGCTCGCCGCCCTGGTGGCGCGGCGCAAGGCGTCGGGCCTGCCGCCGCTGACTTTCGCCGCCGTGTTCGGCTTTTCGATGCACACCTACCTGCTCTGCGAATGGCTGGCCAAGGGCGGCCTCAGGCTCGGGGAGGATGTCCGCTTCGAGGTCGTGCCGCCGCCCCAGACCGTCGAGGCGCTGACCAGCGGCCGCGTCGACGGCTTTTGCGCCGGCGCGCCGTGGAACGCCGCGGCGGTCGCCGCCGGCGTCGGGGCGATGGTGCTGGCCTCGGCCGATCTGCGCCGCGACTGCCCCGACAAGGTGCTGGCCTGGCGCGCGGACGACGCCGAACGCCGCGCCTCGGCCGTCGCGCGGCTGAACGCGGCGATCCTCAAGGCGAGCGACTGGGCCTGCCGGCCGGAGAATGCGCCGCGCTTCGCCCGGCATCTCTCCGCGCCGGACAGGCTGGCGCTCCCGGCCGAACTGCTGGAGCCGATCCTGCGCTGTGAACTGCGCCAGGGCGCCGGGCGTCCGCCGCGCCTGATCGAGCGCTTCATCCGCTTCGACCGCGCCGCGTTGCGCCCCGAGCCGGCCCATGCCGACTGGATCCTCGCCGGCATGGAGCGGGCCGGCCAGGCCACGCCGACGGCGGAGATGGTCGCGCAGGCGCGGGCGGTGTTCCGGCCTGCCCTGTTTCCCGGCGACGGCGGCTGAGACTGGCGCGCTGCGCGTTTTTTGAGCGGCCGCGGCTGATTTGTGCGGCGCAATATGACGCCAGGAGCACGCGCCGTCGTCAGCCTGTTCCGCGCCAACCCTTTGAAAAAAATCGACCCGACGCCTCGCCAGGCGCTTGGCACGCTCTTTGTATAAATGGAAGTGACGCGGCCAATGCTGCCCGCGTCGATCTCCGAACCGGAACGCACAGCAACGCCGCTGTCGAAACGAGCCCAGCAGGGTTCTTTCGCACGGCGTTTTTCGCGTTCGGCGGTCGGCCGGCTTCACCTTGCATCGATCCAGCACGAGGCGATCCAATGACGCAGACTGACAAGACGAAAGCGAAAGCCGCCGGCGCGAGCCGTCGTCATCTGCTGCAGCTCTCCGGCGCGGCCGCCCTGATGAGCGCGGCCAGGGCCGCCTTTCCGTCCGGGGCGTTCGCTCAGGCCGCCGGGCCGGAGGTGAAGGGCACGCGGCTCGGCTTCATCGCGCTGACCGACGCCGCGCCGCTGATCATCGCCAAGGAGAAGGGAATCTACGCCAAATACGGCCTGCCGGACATGGACATCGCCAAGCAGGCTTCCTGGGGCGCGACGCGCGACAACATGTCCCTCGGCTTCAAGAGCAACGGCATCGACGGCGGCCACATCCTCTCGCCCAAGCCCTATCTCTACGGGACCGGCAAGGTGATGCAGAACAGTCTGCCTTTGCCGATGTACACGCTGCTGCGCCTCAACGAGGACTGCCAGGGCCTCTCGGTCTCCAACGAATACAAGGATCTGGCAGTCGGCACCGATTCCTCCGCGCTGAAGGAGGCGTTCGCGAAGAAGAAGGCCGCCGGCAAGGAGGTCAAGGCCGCGATGACCTTCCCGGGCGGGACGCATGATCTCTGGATCCGCTACTGGCTCGCGGCTGGCGGCATCGACCCCGACAGCGAGGTTTCGACCATCGTCGTGCCGCCCGCCCAGATGGTGGCGAACATGAAGGTCGGCACCATGGACTGCTTCTGCGTCGGCGAGCCCTGGAACGAGCAACTCGTCAACCAGAACATCGGCTTCACCGCCGCCACCACGGGCGAGGTCTGGTTCAAGCATCCCGAGAAGGTGCTCGGCATGCGCGCCGACTTCGTCGACCAGAATCCGAAGGCGACCATGGCCATCATGCTGGCGACGATGGAAGCGCAGATGTGGTGCGAGAAGATGGAGAACAAGCAGGAGATGGCCGAGATCATCGGCCGTCGTCAGTGGTTCAACGTCCCGGTGCCCGACATCATCGGCCGCATCAGGGGCGACATCAACTACGGCCGCGGCAAGGTCGTGAAGGGCTCGAACCTGCTGATGAAGTTCTGGGGCGAGGGCGGCTCGGTCTCCTATCCGTGGAAGAGCCTCGACAGCTGGTTCGTCACCGAAAACATTCGCTGGGGCAAGTTCGACACCAACACGGACGTCAAGGCGCTGGTCGACAAGACCAACCGTTCGGATCTCTGGCTCGAGGCCGCGAGGACGCTCGGCGTCGCCAACCCGCCCAAGGGCGACTCGCGCGGCGTCGAGACCTTCTTCGACGGCGTGAAGTTCGATCCGGCCGCGCCGATGGACTACCTCAAGGCGCTCAAGATCAAGCGGGTGGCGTGATGGCGATGGCCTGGTCCGCTCGCCCGACGCATTCCGATGCGCCGCCCTGTCCCCTTCCCCCCGCTTCAGCCATGTCGGATGTTTCCGACATGGCCCATGCGTCGCCAAAGTCGGAAACATCCGACTTTGGTGGGCAAGGGTTAGGGATGGGGGGGCGTGCAGGACTGGACTCGACCTCCAAGGATTTCGAACCGTCCTGGACTCTCACCCCCGCCCTCCCCACCGCAAGCGGGGGGAGGGGGTGATGGCCGAGCCGCTGATCATCGTCGGGAAGGGCATGGCCGCGACGCGGCTGGTTGACGAACTCAGCCGGTGCGCGCTCGGCCGCTATTCCATCGCGGTGATCGGCGAGGAGCCTCGGCTGGCCTATAACCGGGTGCTGCTCTCGCCGCTGCTGGCGGGCGAGATCGGCGAGGCCGAGATCGAACTGAAGCCGGCAGGCTGGTGGACGGCGAGGGGCGTCTCGACGATCTACGGCCGCGCCGTGGCGCACATCGACCGCGCGGCGAAAACCGTCGCTCTGGCCGATGGCGTCAGACTGCCTTACGGCAAGCTCGTGCTCGCGACCGGCTCCAGGCCGTTGAAGCCGCCTTTTCCGGGCGGCGACCTGCCGGGTGTGGTCACCTTCCGCGACACAAGCGATGTCGAGACCATGCGCGGTTACGCCGAACGCGGCGCCCGGATCGTCGTCATCGGCGGCGGTCTGCTCGGGCTCGAGGCGGCTCATGGCCTGTCGCGTGCCGGTGGCCGGGTGACTTTGCTGCATCTGGTCGATCGCCTCATGGAGCGCCAGCTCGACGCCGAGGGCGCCGGCCTTCTCGCCGCCGCCATGGCCGGGCGCGGCATCGTCGTCCGCCTCGACGCAGCCACGAAAGGTTTCGTCGGCAAGGACAAGGTCGAGGGCGTCGAACTCGGCGACGGCGCGGTCATCCCCGCCGATCTCGTCGTCGTCGCCATCGGCGTCCGCCCGAATGCCGATCTGGCGAAGGCCGCCGGTCTTGCCGTCAACCGCGGCGTCGTCGTCGATGACGGCCTCGCCAGCGACGATCCGGACATCTTCGCCATCGGCGAATGCGCCGAGCATCGCGGACAGGTCTACGGGCTGGTCGAGCCGGCCTATGAGCAGGCGCGGGTGCTGGCGGCGCGGCTCGCCGGCGGGTCCGCCGCCTATCGGGGCTCGCTGCTTTCGACCAATCTCAAGGTCTCCGGCGTCGGCGTCTTCTCGGCCGGCGAGTTCGAGGCCGGGGACGGCGCGCAGACCATGGTGCTGCGGGACCGCGCCTCCGGCGTCTACCGCAAGTTCGTGCTGCGCGAGGGCAGGCTCGCAGGCTGCGTTCTGGTCGGCGATACGCAGGGCGCGCTGTTCTATCTCGGGCTGATCCGCTCCGGGCAGGACATTTCGGCCATGCGCGCCGATCTGCCGTTCGGCGAGCCCTGGTGCGCCGTCCCGCAGGCCGCCGAGGCCGCCTGACATGCGCGTCGATCACGCCATCGCCGATCTCGACATCTCGGGCTCCGGCGCGACGGACCCCGCGGTCCGCACCGCCTGCCCGTATTGCGGCGTCGGCTGCGGCGTGCTGGCGACGCCGGACGGCAAGGGCGGCGCCGCGATCGCGGGCGACCCGGCTCATCCCGCCAATTTCGGCCGGCTCTGCTCGAAGGGGTCGGCGCTCGGCGAGACGCTCGGGCTGGGCGCGCGCGTGCTCTACCCGCTGATGCGCAACGCAGCCGGCGGCTATGAGCGCGTCGGCTGGGACGAGGCGCTCGATGCGGTCGCGGAGGGCCTGCGGGCGATCATCGCGAAGGACGGTCCCGACGCCGTGGCCTTCTATCTCTCCGGACAGTTGCTTACGGAGGACTATTACGTCGCCAACAAGCTGATGAAGGGCTTCATCGGCTCGCCGCATGTCGACACGAACTCGCGGCTCTGCATGTCATCCACCGTCGCCGGCCACAGGCGCGTGCTCGGCTCGGACACCGTGCCGGGCAGCTACGAGGATCTCGATAGCGCCGACCTGATCGTGCTCGTCGGCTCCAACGCGGCCTGGTGCCACCCGGTGCTGTTTCGCCGCATGCAGGACAACCGCGCCGGGCGCCGCGCCCGGATCGTCGTCATCGACCCGCGCGCCACGGCGACGACCGAGGACGCCGACCTCATCCTGGCGCTGAAGCCGGGCGCCGACAGCGTTCTCTTCGCCGGACTCCTGGTCCATCTCGCCGACGCTGGTCTGACGGACCAGACCTATCTCGCCCGCCATGTCGCAGGCTTCGACGAGACGCTGGCGAACGCGCGTGCGATCGCGCCCGATCTGGCGGCTGTCGCGCGGCGCACCGGGCTGCCGGCCGCCGGGATCGCGGCTTTTTACGGCCTCTGGGCCGACACGCCGAACGTGGTCACGGCCTGGAGCCAGGGCGTCAACCAGTCCGCGCAAGGGACGGACAAGGTCGCCGCGATCCTGCATTGCCACCTCGCCACCGGGCGCATCGGCCGGCCGGGCGCGGGGCCGCTTTCGCTGACCGGTCAGCCCAACGCCATGGGCGGCCGCGAGGTCGGCGGGCTCGCCAACATGCTCGCGGCCCATATGGGCTACACGGCCGCCGAGATCGACCGCGTCGGCCGCTTCTGGAACGCGCCGAACATGGCGCAGCGCGAAGGTCTCAAGGCCGTCGCCATGCTCGACGCCGTGGCGGCAAAAAGCATCAAGGCGCTCTGGGTGATGGCGACCAACCCCGCCGTCTCGTTGCCCCGCGCCGACCATGTCGTGGCGGCGTTGCGAGGGCTCGAGCTTTTCGTCGTCTCCGAGAACGTGCTCTCCAACGATACGCTTGCGGCGAGGCCGCACGTCATCCTGCCGGCCGCCGCCTGGGGCGAGAAGGACGGAACCGTCACCAATTCCGAGCGCCGCATCTCGCGCCAGCGCGCCTTCCTGGCCCTGCCGGGCGAGGTCCGGCCGGACTGGTGGATCGTCTCGCAGGTCGCCGCCCGGCTCGGCTT
>JAKFWE010000260.1 GCA_021732895.1 Allobosea sp.
GGGGGGGCGCCGAGTCCGCGGACGCTGGCGCCGCGGCGTTGACCGCAGCCAGCGCCGGCGTCGCGCCGATCGGGAGCGACGGCAGGGCGGAGGTCTGGTCCTTCGCCCTGGCTGGCGCATCGGGCGCGACCGCCTCGGGAGCGGCGAGCGCCGGCGCCTGCACCGCCTCCGCTTCGCCGAGCCTGGGCTTGCCGCCCTTGAGCGCGCCGGTGACGACATGGGCGGCGCCCATGGCCAGCACGATCGCGGCGAGACCGAGCAGCAGCGGGCGGCGCCGCTTTTCCATGATCGACCGAAGCCGGCTGACGCCGGCCGCCTCGGCCGCGGCCGGTTGCGGCGGCTCGTCGGCGTGCTGCGCGGCGGCGTCGGTGGCCGCCCTGGCCGACCGCCGCGCGGCTGCGATCAGGTTCTGCCTGATCGACTGCGGATCCTGGGCGGAGGTGATGACGCCGTCAGCGCGCGGACGACCGGATCCCGGCTCCAGCGGCATGTCGAGCGACGGCATGCCCGGCGCGTCGGGCGCGGCGGCCATGGTCCTGCCCGGCCGTTGGGCGACGAGGCGGTCCTCGCTCGCCGCACCAAATCCGGCCGATGATTCGAGACCACGGGCCGCCGGCATGCCGACATGGCGCGGGGGCGCAGGCGCGCGGGCCATGTCGCGGCGATCGCTCCCGAGTTCGGCCTCGAGGCTGGCCAGCCTCGAGATGATCGTCTCGAGGGTCTGATGCACGGCGCCGATGGCGTCCTGCGTCTGGCGGCCGGAGGACATGTTGGTTTCGCGCAGGCCCGAGACCAGCGTGCTGAGTTCGGCGAGCCCGCTCGGCTGCGCCTGCGGACGGGACGCCATGTCCTGCATCGCCGCGCGGGCCGCGTTGCCGGCGGCCGCCGCGGTGTCCTCGCGCAGCGACTGCAGGTGGCCCACGAGATCCTGAAGCGTGCGCTCGATACCGGTTTCGGCGGAGCGGGTCGCGGCGGCCTCGTCGAGCCGGGCGGCGAGGCCGGCGATCTGCTGCTCCAGAGCGTCGAAGGAATCGGTTTCGACGCCGGGGCGGCCGACATCGTCGATCTTGTCCGCCAGACCGCGCAGCATCTCCTCGAGCGGGCGAAGATCGACCTTCGCAAAGGAGACTGCGCCCTGCTCCCCGGCCATCTGGACGAGGTTGCCAGACGCCGCGAGGCTTTCGATGCGTCCAGCCAGCGCCTCGATCTGCCGTGTCACCGCGGTCGGGCCGTGGTCGGCGAGCATTTCGATGCGCTGTTGCAACGCATCGATACGCCGGTCCAGACCGGCCGGCTGCCTGGCGGCCAGGTTCTCGAGGCTGGAGATCAAGGTCTCGATGCGCTGCGCCAGCGCATCCGAGGCGCTGCGGCCGGAGGCGTCCAGTTCGCCGAGCCGCGCGGCCAACTGATCGGCCTGGGCGCTGATCGTCTCCGGCCGCATCGCCGGGAGCGCGTCCAGCTTGCCGGCCAGCGCCTCGACCTGCCGCGACAGAGCCAGCAAAGGCGCGTTGTCGAAGAAGCGGTCCTGGGAGCGATCCGCCAGCACCGCGTAGCGGACATCCTCGATCGCCAGGGACAGGCTGCGCAGTTCGCGACCATCCGGCGCCGAGTCGCGCAACCGTCCCACCTCGGAAGCGAGCCCGGAGACCTGGCGGGCGAGATCGCCGAGCCGCTCGTCGCCCGAGGTGGCGGCGATCATCTCGCGCAACTCGCCGATGTCGCGCAGCACTGGGTTCAGCGCCGAGCGGTCGCCGCCGCGCGCGACGAGCGCATCGACCTTCGCCGCGAGATGGGCGATCTCCAGTTCGAAGCGCTGATAGCCTTCATGCTGGCGGTCCTGCGCGAGGCGCGCCACCTCGGTCTCGATGCGCGCCAGCGGCTTGAGGATCGGCTCCATCCGATCGCGCCTGTCGAGGCGGTCCAGCCTGGCGCCGAGATCGCTGATCAACGCCTCGATCGGGCCGGCATCGCGCGTCTGCGGCGCGACCTGCGTCACGGTCCGCATCTGCGGCCGAGTCTGCGGCTGCGGCTCCTGGGCCTGCGGCAGCCGGGCGCTGAGCGAACGCAGATCGTCGCGCATCGCCGCAAGACGGCGCTCGTCCATGGCGGCGCCGGCGCCCTGTGTCCTGGCGGCAGGCCTGGTTTCGGCGTCGGCGTCGAGAAGTCGCTGCCGGGTGCGGATATCGGTGACGACCGCGGCCAGTCCGTCGCGGCTGAGCACCGGACGTCCGCCGACCGAGGCCGCCGCAGGGGCCATTCGCGGCGTCTCGACGGATTTCCGCTCGATATCGACGATGCGCTCGCCCATCGTCTTGATGGCGTCCGCGATCACGCTGGTGGCGCGCTCCTGGCGCTCGGCGACGCTGCGTTCGCCCGAGGACAGCCGATGTTCGGTCTTCTCGATCCAGCGCGCGATCGAATCGAGGGCGCCGGCGGTCTTCGCGCTGGCCTCGCGGCTGACGCGCTCGGCCGCCGCCGCCTGGGCGATGACAGCCTCGACCTGGCGCGGCGACATGTCCGGCGCAGAAGGCGCGGGAGGCACGCGCGCGGCCGGCGCGGTTTCCATCTGACCCTGAGACAGCCTGGCGAGGCGTTCGGACAAGGCTGCGATGTCGAGCTGCTCTGGCGGGCCGGCCTCGGCTCGCGCGGGATCTTCGGCTTCGGATTCTTCGCGGATCTTGTGGTCGAGCCACTGGCCGAGCGTCATGCCGGCCCGGCGCGCGGCCGCCTTCGCGGCGTCGCGTGTGCGCGGATCGACACCCTTGACGCTCCAGGGCAGGCTCGTGGCCATCAGACGCTCGCTTGCGGGGCCTGTTGTCCTACAGGAAGCGCAGCCCCCGACGCCGCAGCCTCCCATTGCGAACCGCGAGACCGTGAAAATTCCGTTGCCGTTCACGGCGCCCTGCTTCGCACCGACGACTTTTCGCAATCAGGGTAAACAGAGGGTTAAGATCGCGCCGGCACGGGTTAATTTTTCGCAAACTGCCGCATCGTCAGCCGGTTGACGTAGCCGGGTAACCGTAACTTGCCTCACGAAAATGTCATATTACCTGACGCTAGGGGATGGGCGCGACTAGGTCGGGGCGACGCTGATCGCCGCTCATGTCGCCGGCGGACCTTCCCCACCTTTCAAGGATCAACCATGCCACGCCACAGCTTTGCACTGGCGGCCGCTCCGCCCCATGATGGCCGCCCGTCCCGCTCCGCCACCGTCGCCTCGCCCGCCGAGGCGCAGACCGGGTTTACGATCAGCGATCTCGCCCGTGATCACGGCGTGACCCTGAGGACCCTGCGCTTTTACGAGTCGCGCGGTCTGCTGGCGCCTGCCCGTTCGGGCATGACGCGCATCTACTCCGCGCGGGACCGCGCCCGCCTCGCGCTGATCCTCAAGGGCAAGCAGCTCGGCTTCACGCTCGTGGAGATTCGCGCCATGCTCGCCAACGAGGACAGGAAGGACGAGGTCGCCAGCGAGAACTCCGCTTCCGTCTGCGGCCTGCAACTGAGCCGCGACCAGGTGGTGGAGCAGCTCGAGCTCCTGCGCTCGCAACGCGCCGAGATCGAGGCCGCCATCGCCGAGCTCGAGGCCACCTTCGCGCGGATGAGCGCCGCCTGAACGCCGTTGCGCTCTCCGAGAGAGCCAGCTTCGACGTGAGGATATCGTCAGCCCCGGACAATCGTCCGGGGTTTTTTCATGGCCGAACTTTTGGTGCGGCGCAGGCGGCGGGGCGAAAAAATGAGCCTGCCCCCTGTTCAACCCCAGGAAGATAGTTTAGATATGAACTATCGAGTTGCGCCGCAGTCGTGCTATGCCGTCAAGCTGCCGCTTCTGCCTGAGGGAGGATGAAAATGCCGGTTTACAAGGCGCCCGTGGACGACACCCTTTTCCTGCTGAACGACGTCTTCAACATCGAGCGCTACAACAACCTGCCGGGCTTCGCCGACGCGACCCCGGACGTGGTCGAGGCCGTGCTCGGCGAGGGCGCCAAGCTCTGCGAGGAGGTGCTGCAGCCGCTCAACCTGTCGGGCGATCAGGAGGGCTGCACGCGCCACGCAGACGGCCGCGTGACCACGCCGAAAGGCTTCAAGGAGGCGCATGAAGCCTTCGCCGGCGGCGGCTGGATCGGGCTTTCGATGGATCCCGACTATGGCGGGCAGGGCCTGCCCTACACGCTGGGCGCCGTCATGAACGAATACGCCTCCTCCGCCAACATGGCCTTCTCGATGTATCCCGGTCTGACCGCGGGCGCGATCGCGGCGCTCTACGTGCACGGCTCGGACGAGCAGAAGCGCACCTATATCCCCAAGATGATCGAGGGCGTCTGGTCGGGCACGATGAACCTGACCGAGCCGCATTGCGGCACCGATCTCGGCCTGATCAAGACCAAGGCCGTGCCGAACGGCGACGGATCCTATGCGATCTCCGGCACCAAGATCTTCATTTCGGCCGGCGAGCAGGACATCACCGAGAACATCATCCATCTCGTGCTCGCCCGCATCGAGGGCGCGCCGGCCGGCGTCAAAGGCATCTCGCTCTTCGTCGTGCCGCGCAACAGCATCGGGGCGGACGGGTCGGTCGGTGGAAACAACCACGTCTCCTGCGGCTCGATCGAGCACAAGATGGGCATTCACGGCAATTCGACCTGCGTGATGAACTATGACGGCGCAAAGGGCTGGCTCATCGGCACGGAGAACAAGGGCCTCAACGCCATGTTCGTGATGATGAACGAGGCCAGGCTCGGCGTCGCGATCCAGGGGCTGGCGCAATCCGAGGTCGCCTACCAGAACGCGGTGGCCTACGCGAAGGACCGCATCCAGGGCCGGGCGCTGACCGGGGCCAAGGAGCCGAGCAAGGCGGCCGACCCGATCATCGTCCATCCCGACGTTCGCCGCACGCTGATGTCGATCAAGGCCTTCAACGAGGCGGCTCGCGCCTTCGTGATCTGGAACGCGATCAAATCCGACATCGCCCATCGCTCGGGCGACGCCGCCGAGCGCCAGGCCGCCGACGACCAGCTCGGCCTGATGACGCCGGTGCTCAAGGGCGTGCTGACCGATGTCGGCTTCGACAACGCGGTCAAGGCGCAGCAGATGTATGGCGGCCATGGCTACATCGCCGAATGGGGCATGGAGCAATTCGTCCGCGACGCCCGCATCGCGATGATCTACGAGGGCGCCAACGGCGTGCAGGCGATGGACCTCGTCGGCCGCAAGCTCGGCCGCGACGGCGGCCGTGCGATCATGGCGTTCTTCAACGAGGTCGGCTCCTTCCTGAAGGAGAATGGCGAGGACGAGGCTCTGAAGCCGCTTCTGACCCCGCTTGCGGCCTCGCTCGGCCATCTCCAGCAGGCGACGATGTGGTTCATGAACAACGCGCTCGCCAAGCCCGACAACGCCGGCGCGGGCGCGACCGACTACATGCATCTGCTCGGGCTGGTCTCGCTCGGCTATATGTGGGCGAAGATGGCCAGGGTGGCGCAAGACAAGCTGAAAGCCGGCGCGAACGGCGCGACCGAACGCATGAACACCAAGCTGGCGACGGCGCGGTTCTTCATGGAGCGGAGCCTGCCGGAGACCGCCGCGCATCTCGCCCGCATCACCAGCGGCGCGGATTCGACCATGGCGCTGAGCGCGGACCAGTTCTGACGCTCCTCGTCGTTGCGAGCGCAGCGAAGCAATCCAGGGAGATGTAGAGCACGCGCTCTGGATTGCTTCGCTACGCTCGCAATGACGGCTAGAGATCGCAGCAAGAAAACAAGCCCGGGAGGCCCCTGATGGCAGACGCATTCATCTACGACCATGTCCGCACGCCGCGCGGCAAGGGCAAGGCCGACGGCTCGCTCCACGAGGTCACCGCGATCGAGCTCGGCACGCAGACCCTGCGGGCGCTGAAGGATCGCGGCGGCTTCGACACGAAGCTGGTCGAGGACGTCGTCTTCGGCTGCGTCGATCCGGTCGGCGAGGCCGGGGCCGACATCGCCCGGGCCGTCGCGCTCAAGGCCGGCTACGGCAAGGAGGTGCCGGGCGTGCAGATCAACCGCTTCTGCGCCTCGGGCCTCGATGCGGTGAACCTCGCCGCGGCCCAAATCATGTCCGGCCAGAAGGACCTCGCCATCGGCGGCGGCGTAG
>JAKFWE010000107.1 GCA_021732895.1 Allobosea sp.
GGCCCTGGCGGCGCGCGGCGCCGACCGCGCCCGCGTCGAGGAGCGGCTGGCGGCTCTCGGTTATGTCGCGCTCGCGGCCGGCGACCAGCGGGTCTTCCGCAAGCCGGGTGATGGCGAGGCGCTGCGCGACTGCGCCGATTGCCCGGAGTTGCTGCTCGTTCCGGCCGGCCGCGTCTCGATGCGGCTCACCATAGCCAACGCGCAGCGGACGATATCGCTCGATCTGCCCCGGCCATTCGCAATCGGCCGCCACGAGGTCACACGGGGGCAGTTCGCGGCCTTCGTCATGGCGACGAACCGCCGGATCGATCCGGGCTGCCACGTCCGGGCGCCCGTCTGGCGGCTCGATCCGGAGCTGTCCTGGCGGGAGCCGGGCTTCGCGCAGGCCGACGACCACCCGGCCGTCTGCGTCAGCTTCGAGGATGCGCAGGCCTATGTCGCATGGCTGTCGCAGCGGACCGGGCAGCGCTACCGCCTGCCGAGCGACGCGGAGTGGCACTATCTCGTTGCGGCGGAGGACTGGGACCGCGGCGGCGTCGACCTGCTCTGCGCGATTGGCAACGGCGCGGATCGCACCGCCATGGAGGCGCATCCGCAGTGGAGCGGCGCGGCCTGCCGCGACGGCTTCGTCAACACCGCGCCGGTGGGGCGGTTCGCGCTCAGCCTGTGGGGGCTGCATGACCTCAACGGCAATGTCTGGGAATGGGTGTCGACCTGTGCGCCGGAGCCCAGCCCAGACGCCGTCTTCCCGCCGCCGGCCTGCGCGGCCAGCGCGTCGCGCATCCTGCGCGGCGGCTCCTTCGCGGATGCGCCCGCGCTGCGGCTGACCGATGCGCGCATCGTCAGTGCGCCGGCGATCCGCGACCAGGTCGCCGGCTTCCGCGTGCTGCGGGAATAGCCGCCCGGCGCGGCGTCGATCCAAGGGAGGTCACGGGCTCGACCCGCACGGGCCCATCGAGCTGGCCGAAGCGCAGGCCGCCCTCGTCGCGCTCGTTTCACGACAGCGGCGGCCTGCCCAGAAAGGCCTCGATTCTGGCCTGCAAGGCCTTCGGCTGGCTGAGTTCGCACTCCCAGATCACGAGCGCGCGCCAGCGTTGTTCCTGGAGCTGCGCCAGATTGGCGGCGTCGCGCACCCTGTTTCGGGCGATCTTCGCAGCCCAGTAGTCCGCGTTCGCCTTCGGCGCCCGCGCCCCGCGCTTGCAGTCATGACCGTGCCAGAAGCAGCCATGGACGAAGATCGCGATGCGGCGTCCGGGCCAGGCGATGTCGGGCCGGCCGGGAATGTCCTTGCGGTGCAGGCGGTAGCCGGGCGCGATCGGGCGAAGCAGCTTGCGCACGAGGCGCTCCGGCGCGGTGTCGCGCGACTTGACGGCGCGCATGATGGCGGAGCGGTCAGTCGCCATTTTCGCGGCCAACGATCTCGGCGCCGGCCTCTTTCAGCAACAGGCCGTGGTAGCGCATGAGGCGCTCAAAATGAGCGCGCATTGAGCGAACGATTTCTCGGGAATCCTTAACTGTCAGGTAGTGGCTGACCATCTGGCCATAGTGCTCGGCTTGCCTTGGAAGTCGCAGGCTGGGCGTCTTCCGAAGCGCGATTTCGGCGTCGTCAATCACCTGAATGCATTGAACAGGATTGGGAATCTGGAAATCATTGGGCGGCGCCGGCGGGATGCGGCCATTCATCAAGGTCGATTTCGGATCCCACTGATGAAAAAGACCGGATTCAAGGGCATTTATCTGCGCCTTGTCGGTCTCCGGCCATACTCTGACAAAAGCGATCTCCCATACGTCGAGTTGCCGATTGGCGATCATGTCCGACCGTGCCGAGGTCAGATGTCTCTGGACGCGCCCTCTGATTCCTCGCTCTTTGACGGCGACCGTTTGGCCAACATAGATCGGGACATCGTCAAGGTCGGAAAGCGCATAGACGCCGATCTGTGTCGTAATCTGCCGGACCGCGCTTTCGCGGAACCTGATGTTGGAGTTTCTGAGTTTTTTCACGCCGCCGCCGACCGAACGCCCTTTGCGCCATCTATGCATCGCGAAAGCAGGTTTTCCGCCAAAAACCGCACCACCGGCACCGCCACCCCATCCCCCAGCAGATGATACGCCTCGTTATAGCGCGCCGGCAGCTTGTAACCCTCCGCCACGCCCATCAGCCGCGCCGCCTCGCGCGCCGTCATCAGCCGCGAGCGCACCCGGCCCTGCTCGACCATCACGACGGTTTGCCGGCTGGAGCCGCCTTCGGGCGTGCGCAGGCAGCCGGCGACGCCGTCGAAGCGGATTTCGGCGCGCTGCACCTTCTCGCCGTGAGCATCGAGGCGCGTGCGGCGATAGACCGTCCCGAACAGGCGGCCGCCCTTGTCGATTGCGGTCTGCAGCTTGGCGCGATTGACCTCCGACATCATAGCGATGAGCCGCTCGGTCTCGGCCGGCGAATGCCATGTGACGTCGTCGCACTCGTCGATCAGTTGATCGAAACCAAGATTGCGCTTCGGCGGCGGCGGCAGACGCCACCAGCGCCACGCCTTGCGCAGGTCCGGCCGCAGCGCCGCTTGAGCCTTGCACAGCGCGGCCGAGGCCCATGCGCTGTCCGGATCCTCGGCGACGAGCGATCTGGCGATCGGGACATCCTTGCGCACCGCGACGATGAACAGCCTCGGCCGCGACTGGGGCACAAAATGCGCGGCGTCGATCGTCAGCGCGCCAAAGACATAGCCGAGTTCGAACAGCGACCGGCACAGCACATCGAAATCGCGACCGCGATTGGAGGTGATGGCGCCGACGACGTTTTCGATGACGAGAATGTTCGGCGCGCGATGGTCGCGGCGCAGGCCTCGCATCAGCAGATCGAAGCCCCAGAACGCCCCGGAGCGTTCGCCTTCGAGACCGGCCCCATTCCCGGCCAGCGACAAATCCTGACAGGGGAACGAAGCCCAGGCCAGGTCTGCCAGGCCCGGCAGGTCGGCGGCGTTCAGCTTGTGAATGTCGCCGAGCTTGAATTCCGCGCCGCCCCAGTTCTCGACATAGCTCCGGCCCTTCCTGGGGTCGAAATCATTCGCGAACAGGCAGCGCCAGCCCTCGCCGAGACCGGCGCGGGCCATGCCGCCGCCGGCGAAGAATTCGTAGAAGGTCGGCTGCATGGGAGCCTCGGCGAAGCGGTGACGGAGAAACTAGGATTCAGGTTTCGTTCTGTCCAGCCCGGCGCGGGTTCCCGTGCGACGGCCCCCCTCCCGGAACCATCGCCTCCCGCAGCGCGTTTTGCTCTGCGGCGACGACGAAGCACCAAGCATCCGTGGAGGAAACCGATGGACAGACGTTCCTTTCTGACCAGCCTGATCGGCGGGTTCGCGCTCGCAGGCTCTGGCGGCGTCGCGCTCGCCGCGTCCGCCAAGCCGGCCGCGATCGAGCCAGATGGCGCGACCGCAGGCGATACCGAGGCTCTCGCCGCCAGGGTCGATGCAGCCGACGCCGAATTCTCGCAGTACTATTATTATCGCCGCCGTCCGCGCTGGCGCCGGCGCTATTACCGCCGTCCCTATGGCTTCTATCGCCGGCCCCGGCGCTTCTATCGCGGTCGCCGCTTCGACTGGCGCGCTCGCAGGCGCTGATCCCAGGCGGCGGTCGAACCGGTGAGAGAGAGGAGGGCGTCGCACGAAGCGCGACGCCCTTATCCATCCGGGCCGCAGCGTCGGCCCCGCGCCCGCCTCAGGCGCGCGCGACCCGGCGGTCGCGGCGGCGATCGGCGGCCGGCTGGTAGGCGATGCGGGCGTGGTGCGTGCAATAGGGCATCCCGGTGGCGGAACGCCCGCCGCAGAAGCGGAATTCCGGCGTCGTCGGATCGCCCATCGGCCAGCGGCACATGTATTCGCGCAGCTCCATCATGGTGACGCGCTCCGAGAACGGCACCACGACATCCTCCGACAGCGCCGGCGCGGCCTGGACCCGCGCCTCCGGGTTCGGCGCATAGTGATGCGCGAGCGCATTGGCCCCGCGCGTCATGCCGCCGCCGGAGGCATGGCCGTTGCCGCCATGGCCCGCGCTCCGCTCGGACGGCTTGCGCGCCGGGGCCGCGCGCGGCGCGCCGGAGCCGGATGGCGGATTCTTCGCCCTTCCGGACAAGCCGAGGCGGTGCACCTTGCCGATGACGGCGTTGCGCGTGACGGCGCCGAGCTCGCCGGCGATCTGACTGGCGCTCAGCCCGTCGTTCCAGAGCTTCCTGAGAAGCTCGACGCGCTCTTCCGTCCACGGGCCGGGATCGTTCATGGGCTTCACCTGCTTCATCGCGCAGGCCCTCGCGGGCCGGCATGGGGCCGATCGCGGCGGAATCCGAACCCCGCGGCGTCCGTCGCAAGACGGAAACCGGGACAGCCGAAACTGACGGAACGGGGGGCGCCGCACGAGATGTCGTATCTGATGAAGTTGAGACTACAAGATGGCGCGACTCGGCGACAAGAGTCGGCGAATCGGAAAACGGCTTTTCCCCAGGCCAATCGTGAAAATTCCGTCAAGGCGAATCTCGAAAGCAACAGTGCCGTTGAGTCACCTCCGCGCAGCGCCGGCGGAATTGACAGGGCGGGGCGCGATTAGCATATTGATCGGGAGCCGCCGCCCTCATGGGCGGCGCTGGCGTTTCTGACGGGCGATGCGGAGCCCCGGCTTCGTCTCCGCATGAATTCACCGCATGGGTTCGATCGAGGGTCACGGGCGATGTGGACGGTGAAGCGACGAGCGACCCGGACCTTGCGGCGACGATAGCGTCGCCAACCGGGCGGCGACGGCGGTCCCCGCCTTCGGCCCGTCACGCTTTCCGTCGCATCCTGCTCATCCGCTCCTCGTCATTCCGGGATCGTCCGTCATGAATTCCTCTCCCGTCGACGCCTCCGCCTCCGTCCTGCTGCCGACCTACGCCCGAGCGCCCGTCGCCTTCGTGCGCGGGCAAGGCGCCTGGGCGGAGACCGAGTCCGGCCAGCGCTACCTCGATTTCGGCGCCGGCATCGCGGTGAACGCGCTCGGCCACGCCCATCCCCATCTCGTCGCGGCGCTGACCGAGCAGGCGAGCCGGATCTGGCACACCTCGAACCTCTACACCATGCCCGATGGCGAGAAGCTGGCGCGCCGGCTCTGCGAGGCGACCTTCGCAGCCCGCGTCTTCTTCACGAATTCGGGGGCCGAGGCCAACGAGTGCGCGATCAAGATGGCGCGCAAGCACCATGCCGCGAAGGGCGAGCCGGAGCGCTTCCGGATCATCACCTTCGAGGGCGCGTTCCACGGCCGCACGCTGGCGACCATCGCCGCCGGCGGCCAGCAGAAATACATCGACGGCTTCGGCCCCAAGGTCGATGGTTTCGACCAGGTCGCCTTCGGCGATCATGACGCGTTGAAGGCCGCGATCACGCCCGAGACCGCCGGAATCATGATCGAGCCGATCCAGGGCGAGGGCGGGCTGCGCAGCGTCCCCTTCCAGTGCCTGCGCGGGCTGAGGGAACTCTGCGACGAGCGCGGGCTGATGCTGATCTTCGACGAGATCCAGACCGGCGTCGGCCGCACCGGCAAGTTCTTCGCGCATGAGTTCTGCGGCGTCACGCCCGACATCATGTCGATCGCCAAGGGCATTGGCGGCGGCTTCCCGATGGGGGCGTGCCTGGCCACCGAGGACGCGGCCGCCGGCATGACGCTCGGCAGCCACGGCACCACCTTCGGCGGCAACCCGCTCGCCATGGCGGTCGGCAACGCTGTGCTCGACATCGTGCTGGCCGAGGGCTTCATCGCGCATGTCGCGCGGATGGGCCTGCGCCTGCGCCAGTCGCTGGCCGAGCTGAAGGATCGCCATCCCGAGGTGATCGAGGAGATCCGCGGCGAGGGCCTCATGCTCGGGCTCAAGCTGCGCACGCCCAACACCGATTTCGTCGCCGAGGCGCGGGCGCAGGGCCTGCTGGTGGTCGCGGCGGGAGACAATGTCGTGCGTCTGCTGCCGCCGCTGATCATCGGCGACGCCGAGGTGGCCGAGGCCGTCGCACGGCTCGGCGGCGCGGCCCGGGCGGTCGAGGCCGCGCTGGCGCGGCCGGCCGCGGAATAGCACCCCGCCATGGCTCTGCTCGCGAAGGACGCG